>JAIBCA010000120.1 GCA_019694345.1 Pyrinomonadaceae bacterium
GGCCAGATCACCTTGCTCGCCAAGCACTTTCGCTCGGCCGAGTGGACATCGCTCAGCGTGCCTAGGAACCGTTCCGCGCAGTTCAACGAATTTCTTGCCGCTCAACAGGCGTCGGGCCGCGAAAAGATCGACCGTCACGAAGCCCCGCTCGAGTTTGCCGCGGACGGCACCGATGACGGCTAAATGTCAGTTGCGACCCAGCCTGCGTCAACAGATCAGGCCTCAAATATGCTAATCTGTTAGCTTGCTTATGAAGCATATCTCAATCCTCGGCTCGACCGGCTCGATCGGCTGCAACACCCTAAAGGTTGTCGAACACCTTGGCAACATTCGCGTTACTGCGATGGCGGCCGGGCGTAATATCGCCCGTTTCATCGAGCAGGTCGTTGCCTTTAAGCCAGAGATCGCGGCATGTGCCGATGAACTCGGCGCCGAGCAGCTTGAGCGTGCCCTGCACAATCTCGGAGCGTTTGTTCCCAAGATATTGGTCGGCGACGAGGGGCTGATCGCGGTGGCTACCGCCGAGCATGTTGACACGGTCGTCTCAGCGACGGTCGGAGCCGTCGGTTTCGTGCCGACATTGCGTGCGATCGAGGCCGGCAAACGGGTCGCTCTCGCCAATAAGGAAACGCTGGTGATGGCCGGTGAGCTGATGACCGCCGCGGCCGCGAGTTCGGGCGCCGAGATATTGCCTGTGGACAGCGAGCATAACGCCATCCACCAGTGCCTGCGCGGTGAGCGTTCGGACGAAGTTCGCCGGATCATCCTGACCGCGTCGGGTGGGCCTTTCCGTACATGGCCCGTTGAGCGGATCGCCGCGGCGACCCGCGATGAGGCTCTCAATCACCCGAACTGGATGATGGGCGACAAGATCACGATCGACTCGGCCACATTAATGAATAAAGGCCTTGAGGTCATCGAGGCCAAGTGGCTTTTCGGGCTCGACGCGGATCGGATCTCCGTGATCGTCCATCCGCAGTCGGTCGTACACTCAATGGTCGAAATGCTCGATGGTTCGGTCATCGCGCAAATGGGCGTAACCGATATGAAGCACGCCATCCAGTACGCGTTGACCTACCCCGACCGCCTGCCAAACTGCCTGCCGCCGCTGGATCTCGCGGCGATCGGCAAACTCGAATTCGAAGAACCGGATACCCGCAAATTTCCGTGTCTCGCTTTGGCGTTTGACGCTCTTCGTGTCGGCGGCACGATGCCCGCCGCGTTGAACGCGGCCAACGAGGTCAGCGTTGAAGCGTTTCTTAACGGAACGATAACGATCGACCAGATCGCCGAGATAAACCGAAGGGTCATGGAACTCCATACGGTCGAACGGGTCACCGGGCTCGACGTTGTATTGGGCGTAGACAAATGGGCCCGCGAGACGGCCGAGCTTTCTCTCGCAGCCGCGTCTTCAACTGCCTCAAAATGAAATTAAGTTGACTCACCGGCGGTGCCCCCTTAAACTTTTAATGACAACGCTCGCCGAGGCGGCCGAATCGAAATAGCTACATTATGGAAGGTATTTTAACCACAGCTTTTTATTACGTCCTGGTTCCGTTAGTGATCCTCGGCATCGCCATAAATATCCATGAATTTGGCCATTTTATCGTAGCCAAGTTCTTCGGCATGCGGGTAGAGGCATATTCGTTCTTCGGCCTCGGACCGCGAGTCTGGGGTTTCAAGCGTGGACATACCGACTACCGCATCAGCGCGATACCGCTCGGTGCGTACGTAAAACTCTACGGTGACGAAGCGACCGGACCGCTCGAAGGAAAGGACGACACGACCGAAAGAGTACCCGAATCTGAGCTTTACGAGCTTCGTCCTCGCTGGCAGAAGTTTTTGGTGATGCTCGGCGGGCCTTTTATGAACATCGTACTGGCCTTGTCGATACCGTTCGGCATGGCACTTGTTCAGGGCATACCCTCCGTTCCGGCACCGGTGATCGGGACAGTTCGGGCCGAGGGTGCGGCGGCCGCGGCCGGAATTCAGGTCGGCGACCGCATCGTTTCTTTCAATGGTGTCGAAAATCCGACTTGGCGTAACATCTCGGTCGAGGCCGGCATCAATCCCGACCGAAAATTGCCGTTAGTGGTCGAACGCAACGGCCAGCGGGTCGCTCTTGAGATCACGCCGCGAAAAGAGGACGTTTTTGCCGGACAGAAAGCCGGCCTTCTCGACGCCGAACCCGATATGGGAGCGTTACCGGTGGTCGTCGGGGTCGTCCAGCCCGGAACTCCGGCCGACGAAGCGGGCCTGAAACCGGGCGACCGCATCGTGTCGTTCAACGGCGAGGCGGTCCGCAATAATCAGCAGGCCAGCACGCTCGTTCAAAAATATAAATCGGCACCGATCAGCGTTCTGGTCGAACGCGAAGGCAAGCCCCTGACGCTTACGGCGACCGTGCGAAAGCTCGAGGACGGGACCGAGCGTCTCGGGTTCGGGTTCACACGACCGGATCTGCCGCTTGAAAAAGCATCCCTCGGAATGGCCGTCGAGCACGCTTTCAACACGAACTGGGAAAATCTAAAGGCCACAGGCTCGGTGCTCGGACAGGTCTTTTCGGGCAGCCGCTCGGTCAAGGATTCGGGGCTTGGCGGGCCGGTCGGAATCTTCCAACAGTCGGCCGAGGCGACTCGGATAATGGGAGCCGAAGGCTTCTTCCTTATCCTGACGGTCATCAGCCTCAGTCTCGGCATCTTTAATCTATTGCCGATCCCGATGCTCGACGGCGGTCAGATCATGGTCCTCGCCATCGACAAGATAATGTCCTGGTTTGGCAAGACACTTTCGATGGTGGCAAAAGAACGCATTCAGCTTACAGGGCTGGCAATGATCCTGGTGTTGATGGCATTTGTCTTTTTCCTCGATTTTTCGAGGATCGCGTCGAATTGGGGCACATCATCAGACAAACCGGCGGCCGAACAGAAAAAATAGTCAATATGGCAAGAGTTACCAGAGCCGTAAAGGTTCGTGACATTCAGATCGGCGGCGGTGCGCCGGTGGTGGTGCAGTCAATGACCAAGACCGACACGACCGATGTCGATGGCACCATTCGTCAGATAGAAGAGATGGTCGAAGCCGGCTGCGAGATCGTCCGGATCGCCGTGCCCGATGACGATGCGGCGGCGGCGATGTACGAGATCCGCAAGCGTACCAATGTACCGATCGTCGCAGACATCCATTTTCATTACAAGTTGGCTCTTAAGGCTCTCGATGCCGGAATTGATAAATTGCGCATCAACCCCGGCAACATCGGCCACATCGACCGCGTCCGGGAGGTCGTCCGTGCTGCCGAGGCTCAGAATGTGCCGATCCGCATCGGCGTGAACGGCGGTTCCCTTGAAAAAGACCTGCTCAAGAAATACGGCTCGGCAACTCCCGAAGCCATGGTCGAGAGCGGCATGCGGCACGTACGGATACTCGAGGACCTCGGCTTTAGCAACACTATCATTTCGCTCAAGGCGTCGGACGTCAACCGCATGGTCGAGGCGTATCGACTAATGGCGTCAAAGGTGGACTACCCGCTGCATCTCGGGGTGACCGAGGCAGGCACGCCGTTTGGCGGAACGATCAAATCGGCGATCGGGCTTGGGATCCTGCTGCACGAGGGCATCGGTGACACGATCCGAGTTTCACTGGCAGCCGAACCGCACGAAGAGGTCCGCGTCGGCTGGGAAATACTTAAGTCGCTTGAGCTTCGTAAACGCGGTGTCACCGTGGTCGCGTGTCCGACCTGCGGACGCCTCGATATCGATAATTTTGTCGAGATCGTGACCGAGGTCGAGCGGCGGCTCGCTCACGTCGAGGAACCGCTTCACCTCTCGATCATGGGCTGCGCGGTGAACGGCCCGGGCGAGGCTCACGATTCGCAGCTCGGCATCACATTCGGCCGTAACGTGGGGATGATATTCAAGGACGGCGTCCCGATGCGGCGGGTTGCCGGAGCCGACATTGTCGAAGAGTTTGTGAAAGAGGTCGAACTGCTCCGTCAGGAAGGCGCCGATGCCAAACCGCTCGGTGCCGATAAACCGCTCGTCCAGATCACATAGGCGGGAATACGAGCGGTCGCGAGTTTTCGCTCCAACGGACACCCAAGGAGACACACTACCTTCCGGTCGTGTTTCTGCCGCTCTCACGGAAACAAGATCGTCAGCGGATAAACGGGTACATTTCGCAGGACACCAAATGCAGCCATTACGATAACGAACGTCCAAAGGAATTTTGGATGTGTGACCCACATCGGCAAGCCGCGTCCACGTATCGCCAGCAGCGAGAGCGACACCACGACATACGCGAATATGATCGCCCAGATCGGTACCAGCAGATTGAAGTCCACCGCTGAGACGACATCGCCGTGAAACAATGCGTGAAAGCCGCGTGTCAGCCCGCAGCCCGGGCACGCGATACCGGTGACCGAAAACATCGGGCAAACCGGCATTATTGACACCTTGGTCGGGTCAAAATACGCGACCATTGCCGAGCCGACAGCGATCACCGACGCGCCGAGGCCCGCAAGTATCCGCTCGGACACAGACGACAAAGAAAATCGTTGTATTTCGACCTCGGCCTTCATTCTCCTTAATTTCGCACCGCGGACAACATTTATCAACCCGCCATCGCGACAAAAAGCGCATCGGTCGCCACTTTTCGGTTGATATTCACGGCGAGGTCCTGCCTTAGCTTTTCGGTCATCGCCAACCAGTTCGGCAGGTCGTCGGGTGCGCCTTTTGCAAGATCCGCTAATACTTCAGCCTCGTCGGTGTTGACCAGTCTGGCAGGATCCCCGCTCACCTTCAGGAGCCATACGTCGTGGATCAAGGTCTCGATTATCTCGAGGTCTTCCTCGAACGAGTCCTTATTCTTGGCATCCTGCATCTCTTCGGATATACGCAGCAGTTCCGCCCGGTCAATGTTGCCGATCGCCGAACGAAGCACGGTCAACATCCGTTCGCGCCTGGCCCTGAACTTTTCGACGTTGATCGACACCGCCCGGCCGATGCTTCCCCGCGAAAGCCGCGCCGCGATGCGGGCCTCATCGTGCGTAAACGCACGCTGATCTAACAGGTATCTCTCTATCTTATCGGCCTCGACCGGAGCAAACCGCAGAAGTTGGCAACGCGATCTGATCGTCGGAAGCAGCGAATCTGGGCGTGAGGTGATCAAAAAGATATGTGTGGTCGGCGGCGGCTCTTCGAGCGTCTTGAGCAATGCGTTGGCCGCCGGGTCGGCCATCTTCTCGGCCGCATCGACAATAAAGAACCTCGCTTTGGCCTCGTACGGATTGTAATTCGCCTCGCGTTCGAGCGATCTGATGCTCCCGATACGGACATTTCGTTTGAACGGCACGACCGTACCGACGTCGGGATGCTCGGAGAAAAAGACGCGGTCAAAATCCTCGCCCTTATCGCTGGTCGGCAGCACAAACTTGTCGACACGCTTGCAGGCTGAACAAACATGACATGCCGTGAGGTCTGTCGGCGATGTGCAGACAAAAGTACGTGCGATCTCAAACGCGAACTGTCGCTTTCCAACGCCTTCGTCACCGGCGAAGAGGAGCGAGTTGGGCACGCGGCCGCCCTTCATCAAACGCCGGATGACGGCTTTTACCTGTTCGTTTCCGACGAGCGTATTAAACATTCGAGTCCTGAAAAGTAATGTGGCCGGCCGCCGGGATCAGCCTCTTTCGACAAGGCCGATCACCGTCTGGGTCACGTCGTGGTGGATCTCGGCCATTGAGCGAGCCGCGTCGATAACTATGAAACGCTCCGGTTCGCGGCGTGCAATGGCGAGATATTCGTCACGCACGCGTTGGTAAAACTCTGCTTTTTCTGAGTCCATTCGGTTTCGCTTGCCGCCGGCCTCGTCGCGGTCCGCCATTCGGCTAAAGGCCTCTTCGACCGAGATATCAAAAAAGATCGTTAGGTCGGGCTTAAGCCCGCCGGTCGCTAATGATATGACCTGTTGGATCGTATCGCCCGAAAATCCACGCCCCGCTCCCTGATACGCCGCGGTCGCATCCGCGTAGCGATCCGAAATAACGACGCGCCCGGCCGCTATCGACGGCCTGATCAGAAACTCGACATGCTGCGCCCGATCGGCCGCAAACAGCAGCAACTCGGCTAGCGGTGCGACGGTTTCTTCGGTTTCCAGAAACGCAGCTCGAAGATGTTTGCCTAACGGCGTTCCGCCGGGTTCGAATGTGGTAATGACGTCTAAACCGCGTTCGCGCAGCACCGCCGCCAGCATCCTCAACTGTGTTGACTTGCCGCTGCCGTCAATTCCCTCGAACGTTATGAATTTTCCCTTCAAGATGCCTGGTCAGGTAAAGGCCGCCTCTCCTGTGAAATGGATGAGATCGCGTGCTTAAATATCAACACATCAGGCCCGCCGACGTCCAGCAGTACCGAAAACTTGTCAAAACTCTTGATACGGCCGGAGACGGTCGAACCCGGCAGCAGATGTATTACAACGGTGATCCGCTCACGCCTTGCCGAATTCAAAAAGGCGTCCTGAATATTCTGGGCAGCTTGTTTTTCCATAGCTTGTTCCTCTTCTCTTCAAAAAAGTGCACCGTTCACAGAAATTATTTTCTCAGTATAGCAAATTGCGATACCCTCTGATATTTCATTTTGGGGCTGGCTTCATCACGCTTTCGTTGAGTACACGGTCGGCCATTCCCTCGTCATTACCAAACCCGTCGAGCCATGTGACACCCGGTTCGCGGCGAAACCACGTCAATTGCCGCTTGGCGTAATTACGCACGTCCTGCTGAGACTTTTCGATCGCCTCAGCCAGAGACCGTTCGCCTCGCAGGTACTCGCATACACGCCGGTACGCATGAGCCCCGAGAGCATTCGTACTGTCTTTAACGCCGATCGCGCGCAATTGTTTCACCTCGTCGACCAATCCGGCGGCAAAGTGCAGTTCGGTTCGCCGATCGATCAGATCGTACAATATCGCTCGCGGTGGATTTAGGGCGAATGTCATGATCCGGCTCGCAAACTCGGGCGGGTCGGCTCGTTGCGGCCGGATCTCCGAAATACGCTGTCCCGTCTGAAAATAGACCTCGAGAGCCCGGATGACACGGACGTGGTCCTTCGGCGGAAGGCCCGAGGCGGCGGCCGGATCGACGTGCGACAGCATGCGGTACAAATATTCCGCTCCCTTTATCGAGTGGATCGTTCGAAAGCGCTCGCGCAGCCGCTCATCGGTCTTTGGGCTGTCAAATAGCGGTTGTTTGAGCGTCCGCAGGTAAAAACCCGTTCCGCCGACGAGTATCGCCACACGGCCGCGGGATTCGATCTCGCGGATCTTGGCGGCGGCGTCAGCGGCCCAATCGGCGGCGGTGTAGTTTACATTCGGATCGACGTATCCGATCAAGTGGTGCGGCACACCCCGCATTTCATCGATCGTCGGTTTCGCGGTCGCGATCTGGATCCCTTTATAGATCTGCACCGAATCGCAATTGATCACCTCGCCGCCGATGCGCAGGGCGACCTCGACGCCGAGCGCCGTCTTGCCCGACGCAGTCGGACCGACGATCGCATAAATTGAACTTGGCTCTGTCCTATGCTGCACAACTGAGCCTATAATATCACGTGCCGAAATGCCGTTGACCACCTCGACAATGACGATCCCGCTTGCTGCGGCGTGCCTGACGGGCGCGGCCGTTTCGGTTTTCGGCGAATGGCGAAGGTCCGACCCGATACGCTCCGCCGCCAAGGTTGCAGCCAGCTCGGCCTTTATCGCGATCGCTGCCGTAAATGAAGCCGCAACGTCATTTTACGGACGGGCAATGCTCATAGCCCTTGTATTTAGCTGGGTGGGCGATATTTTGCTATTGTCGTCACGAAGCTCTTTTTTGACGGCCGGAATAGCGGCGTTCTTGCTCGCACATTTCGCTTTCGCCGGGGCGTTCGTTTCACAGCCGTCAAACCTCGCAGCTATGGCCTCGGCATTCGCAATTATGACGATCTTCGGGGTCTTAATGCTGCGATGGCTATGGCCGCATCTCGACGGGCTCTATAAGATCGCGGTGCCGGTTTACGTCGCGGCGATCGTCTTCATGACGTCAATGGCGGCGGCCGTCAGTTCGGCGTCGGGGGAATATATCGCCATCGCCGCGGCGGCGGCTTTCACGGTCTCTGATATTTCGGTAGCCCGCGATCGGTTTGTGCGGCGGAGCATTGTCAACAAGTTGTGGGGACTGCCGCTTTATTACGCCGCACAGATCATGTTTGCGGTATCTGTACTCTATTACCGGTAACGCGGCTCTCAGTTCTCTTTTAAGAGTACTTATTTTTTCGTTCGATCGATATCGAGGACCAAAATGATGAAAACAGTTTCGCTGATCTTGATATTCGCGTTGTTGTACCTTTCGGTTCCCGCACAGCGGACTGAAAACTACGTCCGCTACGTCAACCCGCTGATCGGCACCCAGCGAATGGGGCACACCTTCCCGGGGGCGACCGTGCCGTTCGGCTCGGTGCAGCTTTCGCCGGACACCGACCAGCAGCCGCACAATATCGGCGGCAAGTACAACAAGGACACCTACAAGTACTGTGCGGGATATCAGTATGACGACAAGGAGATCGTTGGATTTTCGCACACGCATTTCAGCGGAACGGGCCACTCGGACCTTGGTGATTTTCTGGTAATGCCGACTGTCGGGCCGCTGCAGCTGGAACCGGGAACGAAAGGCGATCCGAAGAGCGGATTTCGCTCGGCATTCTCTCATTCTAATGAGACCGCCGAGGCCGGATATTACCGCGTAAAGCTCGATGACGACGACATTCTCGCCGAAATGACGGCGACGACGCGTGTCGGTTTTCACCAGTACACTATGCCCGCGAGCGACAACGCCCACATCATCCTCGACCTGATGCACGGCATTTATGACTATGCCGACAAGAACGTCTGGACGTTCGCCCGTGTCGAAAACGACCACACGATCGTCGGCTATCGGCAAACCAATGGCTGGGCACGGACGCGGACGGTCTATTTTGCTATGGAGTTTTCAAAGCCGTTCACGTCCTATGGCTTCAACGAGTTCGGCAAGCAGGATTACAAGGGATTTTGGCGCAAATTCGATCAGACAAAGAATTTTCCCGAGGCCGCCGGCAAACAACTTCGGGCTTACTTTGATTTTAAGACCGCGGCCAACGAAAAGCTAAAGATCAAGTTCTCGATCTCGCCCGTTTCGACCGATGGCGCGATGGCAAATATGCGTGCCGAGGTGCCGCATTGGGATTTCGAACGCACCAAACGCGAGGCTCAAGCCGCGTGGGAACGCGAATTGAGCAAGGTCCGCATCACCGCCAATAATGACGGCGAGATGACCAACTTCTACACCGCGCTTTATCACGCGATGCTATCGCCGACGGTCTATATGGACACCGACGGACGGTACAAAGGGCTCGACCAGAACATTCACGAAGCTCAGAGCGAGGCGTATCGCAAAAAAATGAGGAATCCGGGCGTTGGCAACTTCACCAACTACACCACTTTCTCGCTTTGGGACACTTATCGGGCTCTTCACCCGCTGCTCAACATCATTCAGCCAGAGCGCAACCGCGACATGATCCGGTCCATGCAGGCGCATTACGATCAGAGCGTGCATAAAATGCTGCCCGTCTGGTCACATTATGCGAATGAGAATTGGTGCATGATCGGTTACCACAGTGTCTCGGTCGTCGCGGACGCGATCGTCACCGGCAATCTGACCGGGACCGAAGCGAACCGCGCTCTTGACGCCTCGGTTCAGACCGCCCGGACCAAATACTATGATGGCCTCGAATATTATATGCAGCTCGGCTACGTACCGGAGGATAAAAACTCTTCTTCCGTGTCGAAAACCCTCGAATACGCCTACGACGATTGGGCCATCGCTCAGGCGGCGCGCAAACTCGGCCGTCTGGATGTCTACAACGAGTTCCTGAACCGCTCGGACAATTGGAAAAATGTCTATGACGCTTCGGTCGGGTTCACGCGGCCAAAAGACTCGAGCGGCAAGTTCCTCGCGAAGTTCGACCCGCTCAAGACCGAGGGACAGGGCTTTATCGAAGGCAATGCCTGGAATTACAGCCTTTACGTGCCTCATGATGTTCCTGCCATGGTGCAAAAAATGGGCGGCCGCGACGCATTTTCCAAGCACCTCGACGAACTTTTCACGATGCATCTGCCCGACGAATTCTTCGCCGAGACCGAGGACATCACCCGCGACGGCATCATCGGCGGCTACATTCACGGCAACGAGCCGGCGCATCACGTCGCATATCTCTACAATTGGACCGACGAGCCGTGGAAAACGCAGGAGCGCGTCCGGATGATCCTCGATCACCAGTACAAACCGGCTCCCGACGGCCTCGGCGGCAATGACGATTGCGGCCAGATGTCGGCGTGGTATATCTTCAGCGCGCTGGGCTTCTATCCCGTTGCACCCGCATCTGGGCAGTATCAATTTGGCAGCCCGTCGGTCAAATCTGCGTCGCTAATGCTCGAAAATGGCCGTACGCTCTCGATCGAGGCCCGCGGACAGTCGCCGGCGAACATCTATGTCAAGGGCGTCACCCTCAACGGCCGCCCGATCGCCGACCGCCATATTACCTATGCGCAGATCGCCGCCGGCGGCAAACTGGTCTTCGAAATGACGGACAGTCACCCGTAGTCGGCAAAGCGACGCCGGGCCGTGTTAGAATGTCCGTTCAATTGTTATTTCAAGGAGACAAAAATGTTAAGAAAAGCATCAGCGGAGTGGAATGGCAGCATCAAGGAAGGCGGCGGCCGGATATCGACTGAAAGCGGCGTGCTCGCGGACACGCAATATTCATTCAGTACTCGGTTCGAGGACGGCATCGGCACCAACCCCGAGGAATTGATCGCGGCGGCGCACGCGGGCTGTTTTTCGATGGCTCTATCCGGTCAGTTGGGGGCCGCGGGGCTGACGGCTGACAGTGTCAAGACGACGGCGGCCGTACGGCTCGAGAAACTCGAGTCCGGCTTTGCCGTGACAAAGATCCACTTGGATGTGACAGCGGCCATCCCGGGCGCAGACGACGCCGCGTTCCAGACGGCCGCGGCCAACGCCAAAGCGGGCTGCCCGATCTCGAAACTATTCAACGCCGAGATCACGATGGACGCCCGGCTCGAAAGCTAGAATACGTATGACCTCACTACCGAAAAAGCCAGAATGATCGCGAGCACGATCATAGCTCCGACGATCTGGCTTTTTGAAAATCTCATTTCCCCTCGAAAAGTAGTGCCGGGTTGATCTTGAACTGCAGCATCTTGGCCGATTCGCGGCCGCCGTCGCCGCCCTTGCGCTGGACGGTGATGCGGCCGATCTTCAGGTTACCGTTGCGGGTGAGTTCGACGTTGCCGTCGCCGAAGAATTTGATCGCGTAGGCATCGGTTCGCAGCACCCAACGCGGCTTTTCACTCGACTTGAGTGCGACCATGACCCAGCCCGCTGCATGCTCTCCGTCACCGGCGAAAAGGTCCGACACGATGATCTCCTTATTCGCGGTAAAAAAGTCGATAACCGCCTTTTGCGCTGCGGGGTCGAGCTCGTTCAGATACATCCGCTTCGGATCTTTCGACGGCTTGATTGGCGGCGTTTCACCGACGAATAGTTTGAGGGCCGCCTCGACATCCGCGGGCATCTTCCACATTTTTACATAGTGTGCGAGCCAGCGTTTATCGATCTGGTTAAACCCATTTTCGCTGCTGACGAGTTTGATCGAGATGCCTTCTTTTCGTTCGCCGGCCTTGGTCTTGACGACGATCTCGACATCGGCCTTCTCGCCGTGCGGTTTGGTCGCAGTGACGCCCTCGACCTCGGTCAGTTTATAGCCCATCGCCCCGAGCCAGACCTTAGCGTCGTCGTCGGCCTTCCAATTATTGAACTTGTCGCGGATCTCGTCTTCATTCTTAAAGCCGTTCTTTGCCGTTTCGGACCCGAGCCTGACCTGTGCGGGCGTCGCGGCCTGGCCGTGTGCCGCCGTAATGAAAATGCCCAATACAAGCGCGGCAAAGACGATAATTCTCAGAAGATCTCGCATATCTAAAGTCTTGTAGATCACCGCCGCCAATAGTAACATACGTGCGGTCGGGAGAGAACATTTATGCAAACCGCCGCACTCGTCATCACCGGAATCGTGGCTCTGCTGCACATCTACTTTCTCGTGCTCGAGATGTTTCTCTGGGACAAGGCCCCGGGATATCGCGCGTTCGGGCATACGCCCGAACAAGCAGCCGTGACCAAGACCCTTGCCAAGAATCAGGGCCTTTACAACGGCTTTCTCGCGGCCGGACTGATCTGGGGCATATACCAGATCGGCCGCGACTGGCACTTCGGTTTCCACATTCTCATATTCTTTCTGACCTGCGTCATCATTGCCGGTATTTTCGGCGCGGTGACGGCGAGCCGAAAGATACTCTTCATACAGGCGCTCCCTGCATCGATCGCGCTTGTCCTGCTGCACAATAAGTAGTTCCCAATGACGGCTCCGACAACGAGAAATCTCTTTGCCTGAAGGCGTGTGCGTGTTATTATTCCGTAACTCAAAAACTGTTAGCTTTCAATTTGGGAGAGATCTATGAAGTCCTTGTTTCTCGCCGTTCCCCTTGGCCTCGTGCTATTTTCGTCGACGGTATTTTCACAGTCGGCGGCCCCGATGCCCGCACCGACCCCGACGCCGCCCGTTAAGCCTGAGGATGTGGTCGTCATTTCAACCAATCTGATCCAGATCGACGCGACCGTCACGGACAAGAACGGAAAGGTCGTCAAGGGCCTGACAGCCGATGATTTTGAGATCTTCGAGAACGGCGTCAAGCAGCCGATATCGCAGTTTTCGTATGTCGATCTTCGCCCGAGCGAAAACGGCAGCGATGGCGACAACGGGCGTTCGAGGACCGATAATTTGCCGACGCCGACGGCCTCGACGCCGCTGCGTCCGGACCAGATCAAACGGACGATCGCGATGGTCATCGACGACCTCGGGTTATCGTTTTCGAGCACATTTTTCGTCAAGGCGGCGATGAAGAAATTTGTCGATCAGCAGATGCGGCCGGGCGACCTCGTCGCGATCATCCGAACGGGCGGCGGTATCGGCGTACTTCAGCAATTCACCTGGGACAAGCGCGTACTTTACGCCGCTATCGAAAATCTCAAATTCAACCCAAATAGCCGCTCGGGCATCTCGTCTTTCGCTCCGATCCGGCCCAGCGACAAGGAGGAATTCAATTCCGTGATGACCTCGGTCGCTCGGGGCGAATTTGACCTCGAGGGCCCGGTTCTCGGTGTCGCTGAGGACCTTGCGGCCGACCAGGCGTTTCAGGATTTCCGCGCTGACGGTTTTGCCGTCGGCACGCTCGGCGCCGTCGGTTACGTCATCCGCGGAATGTCTGCTCTGCCGGGCAGAAAGGCAGTAGCGCTTATGTCCGAGGGTTTTTCGATGTTTGACCGCGACGGCAGCATCAACTCTCGCGTCAACAGCGCACTGCGTAATCTGACCGAGACGGCCAACCGTTCGTCCGTCGTAATTTATTCGATCGACCCTCGCGGGCTGGTCGCCCCCGGTGCGAATGCGTCGGATTATGCCGTCGGGCTGCGTGACGATATGTTCGCGATGGACGCCAAAGTACGCGCACGCGAGCGCGATTACGAAAATTCACTTCAGGCGCTGAAGTTTTTGGCCGACGAAACCGGCGGCGATGCTTACCTGAGCCAAAACGACATCAGCAAGGGCATCGAAAAGGTCCTGGAAAAGCAGAATGGCTACTACCTGATCGGATACGAACCGGACGACGAAACATTTGACGCCGCGACCCGCAAATTCAACAAGCTCAGCATCAAATTGAAACGGCCCGACCTCAAGCTCAGCTACCGCAGCGGATTCTTCGCCGTCGAGTCGTCAAGGGCCCCTGCACGCCCCAGAAGCGCGTTGCAGCGGATGGCTGACGAGCTGAACTCGCCATTTGCCAAAAACGAACTGGACCTCAAGATGAACGCCCTCTTTTTGCAGAATCAGAAGGGTGCCGCGATGCGGTCCTTCATTCACATCAAGGGCGGTAACATAAACTTTGCCGTCCAGCCCGACGGTTCGTACAAGGCCGAGTTCAATGTGCTCGCCCTCATATTCGACGACAACGGCGTGGTCAAGGAGTCTGTCGATCGCGAAGAGACCGTTTCTCTCAAGGCCGACGCGTATCAGGAGGTCAGCACTAAGGGACTCGTCTATTCGCTCAATGTACCGATCAAGGTCGCCGGCCCGTACCAGATGAAGATCGTGATCCAGGACAAAGCGTCGCAAAAGATCGGCTCGGTCAGCCAGTTCATCCAGATCCCAAATCTAAAGAAATCGCCGTTTTCGCTCTCGGGCATCGCCCTTAGTTACGACCGTCAGGCTGGCTCGGACACCAATATCGTCCAGACCGACGAACAGCGTGAGATCGCACTTCGTCAGTTCAGGGCCGGACGAATGCTCAGATTCGGCTTCGCGATCTATTCGGCCAAGGGCGAATCGGCCCAGTTGACGAGCCAGATCAGGCTTTTCAAAGATGGCCGCGAGATATCGCGTTCACCCGAACTGCCGGCTAACGCCCTCGGCAAACTCGACCCTAAGAACATCAATGTCAGCGGTGTTTTCGGACTCGACAAGGCTCTCCCGGCCGGTGATTACATCTTTCAGGTGATAATCCGTGACAGTTTGCGCGGCAAACGAACACTCGCCGCTGAATCGATCGATTTTGAGATAATAAAATAGCCTAGTTGACGTGCGAATCGTGTCCGCCGCCCGGTACGTAAAATCCGCCGGCGACCGGGTCTGCCGACAGGTCTTCGATAACGACGATCTGATCGCGGCCGCGTTTCTTGGCCTGATAGAGAGCCCGGTCGGCAGTGCTGATCAGTTGATCTTCGCTCATCCCGATGACCGGCCGCATCGTGACCAGGCCGACGCTGACCGTTAGAATGTCGGACGTACTCGAGCCGCTATGGCGAATGCCCAAAGCGGCAATACTGCTAACGGCCTCTTCGGTGATGGAAAGCGCTCCGGCCGAGTCGGTCCCGCCCAGTATCAACGCAAATTCTTCGCCGCCAAAACGCGCGACGAGGTCCGTCGGCCGCTTGAGCGTGTCGGCAAATGCCTGAGCCACTCGCTGCAGACAGTCGTCGCCGGCCTGATGCCCATATGTATCGTTGAACAGCTTGAAGTGGTCGATGTCGATGAGCGCCAGTGATATGTCAGTCCTGAATCTGATCGCGCGATGCCATTCATCGGCCAAGAAACTCTCGAAACGGCGGCGATTGCCGATCTTGGTGAGGCCGTCCGAATTTGCAAGGCTCTCGAGATGCTCGTTAGCCCAGGCGAGCTCCGCGGTTCGTTCCGCGACCAGCTTTTTGAGCTTTCGTTCCTTGTCGACAAGCTGATAAAAACTGATCTTCCAGATCACGAGTAAAACAAGCAGGACGACCAGAGCTGCGACCAGATAGAACAGTGTCGTTTGATAAAAGAACGGAGCGAGCTCGATGCTCGTCTCAGCGTCGTTATTGCTCCAGACGCCATAACTGTTGGCTGCCCGGACACGAAATGTGTAATTGCCAGGCGGCAGGTACGAGTAAAATGCCGTCCGGCGTGTGCCGGCCTCGACCCAGTCGTCGTCGTACCCGTCGAGTTTGTATTGAAACTTGATCTGCTCTGATTTGATCAGGCTGATGCCGGTATAACGGATCTCGATGTCCTTTTTGCCGGCCTCGATCTTGATCCCGTTACGAAAATCCACCGGCGAACGCTCGACCGAGATATCCTCGATCACGACCGTCGGCGGCATCGGGTTCGATCTTTCGGACAGCGGGTCCACGACCGCGATCCCGTCCTGCGTCGGAAACCAGAATTTGCCGTCCTCGGCGCGAAAGCTAGCCGGCTGTCGGCCGCCGTTGCACTCGGTCGAGAGCATGCCGTCCTCTTTGCCGTACCCGACGCTGTTTATTCGTTTGATGCTGCCCGCCGCAAAATCTTCCAGTTCGGTGCGGCTGACCCTGTAAATACCGCGATTTGAGCTGATCCAAAAAAATCCGGCCCCGTCCTCTTCGATCGCGAAGACGCCGCTGTTGTAGAGGCCGTCAGTTTCCTTATAATTAACGAACTTGCCGTCCTTGAAACGGCTCAGACCTTCGTCATAGGTTCCGATCCAGAACGTCCCTGACGTGTCCTCGTAGATGGTCCTGACATAGTTGCCGGTCAACCCTTCTCTCTTCGTGTAGTTGGTGAACCTGCCGTTCTCAAATCTGCTGAGCCCGCCATAGCCGCCAAACCACACCGAGCCCTTGGAATCCTCGAACACGAGCGTCATGAATTCGTTCGGCAGGCCATCCTTGACGTTATAGAGCTTTGTCAGCTTGTAGTCGTTGAACTGATAAATGCCCTTATTCGTCGCCGCCCAGACATTGCCGCTGCGGTCGCCCTTGATCGAAAAGACATGGCAATCGGTGATAAGATTTTTCGCGATTCCGTTCTCGACCAGGAAAATGCCGCCGTTGATACCGACCCACATTTTTCCCTGGCCGTCTTCCCACAGGGACTGAATGGAAATGCGGCTCGATTCCCATGTCAGGTTCCTCGGGCCATCGGGTATCGCCGGCTTGATGTCATAGGGCTTGAAGACGCCGTCGCGATAGATGCTCATCCCCTTTGATGTACCGATCCAAACGTCGCCGCTCCGCGTGCGATAGATCGGATACACTTCGGAATGTCCGAGTCCGTCCTTCTTGCTGAAACTTTGGATCGCGGCATTACGCCGGCGATAGAGACCGTGGTCGGTCGCCAACCAGGTTGTACCCTCGCGATCGTTGAATAGACCCTGTATCGATGCGGCGGTCAGGCCGTGCTGGCTGCCCCAGAGCGTGATTTTTTCTTCCTTTATCTGCACCAGGCCAACGGTAGTGCTCGACGCTCCGCCGGACGCGAGCCAGACGCTGCCGTCAGGCTCCTCCCAAAACGAATGGTAGATCGAATCGACGACAAGCCCGTCGTTTTGGTCAAATGTGCGGATCCTGCCGTTGGCGATGTGATGGACCCTGTTCTCGCCGACCCACAACGTGCCGGCATTATCCTCAAACAGATTTGGCTTAAGCTTATATCTCGACAGATCGAGCGGTGTGTAGAACGTCGCCCCGTTCTTTGTTTCCGTCACACCGGTCGTCGTTACGGTCCATACGCTGCCGAGCTTGCCCCTGATCTCGAGCGGATCGTCAAAGTTGTCCTCCCGCTCGATGAATTCGAACGCTCGTCCGACGAGCCGGTACCAGCTTTTTGTAGTGCGGTCCTCATCTTCGACCAGAAAACGCAGTTCACCTCCCGGCACGCGCTCGATCTTTTTGATGTAGTGTCCCGGAACCTCGTCGGATGTAAGCGATGTAAAGGCACCGTCACGATAGATCGTCAGGATGCCGTCCTCCATCGTCGTTGCGTAGATCGCCCCGTCAACGTCGGCGTAGATACCGGTAAATCTATTGTTAATGATGCCCTTAGTATTACTCTTGTTAAATGTTGTAAATCGGACGCCGTCAAACCTCACCAGCCCATCAAAGGTCGTGAACCAAAGATAGCCGTCCTTGGTCTGCGTGATCTGGCGCACGCCGTTCTGAGGCAGGCCGTTGTCGGTCGTCCAGTTATCAAAGCGGTATTCGCCGCTGATCGGTGAGCAGACGGCGATGCACAAAAATAGAATTGTGCCCGAGATGATCTTTCTGAGTCGTTTCATTGCGCCGAGGATCTTTCAGCTGAGGCAGGAGCGCACAGGTACGCCAACAATATTAAACACTTTTTAACGCAGGAAAGTCAATGAAAATTGCTGACGGCGATCGCCCGGAACCAGGGCGCGCGAAAACGGCTGGGCTCTCCGCATAGAGACCTTCGCCTGCAACGCCGCACCCGGTTCTTGTGTATTGGGATCAGTAGGACTTGGTCAATTCGACGCCGGTGTAGTAATGCTTGATGATCTCGTCGTATTTGACGCCCATTTTCGCCAGTCCAAACGCCCCGAATTGGCACATTCCGACGCCGTGGCCCCACCCGCGGCCGGTAAACGTGTAACTCGCGACCGTGCTGCCCGAATATCGCTTATTCATCACGAAGAGTTGCTCCGGCAGACGAAGGGCCGAGCGGATCTTGCCGCCTTTGAGCGTTTTGATGCCGTTAGATCCGACGATCTCGAGTTCGATCGGGCGGCGTGAATAGCCGACCTTCTTGACGTTGACATCAAAAAGTGTCCCGATGCCGCGGACATAGCGCGACAGTCGAGCCTGGACCTCGCCGGCGGACGCCGATTTGTTCCAGAGCGTCCAGGGCGACATACGCTCGGCCGTCGTCGGAGTCTCGGTCGGCTCGACCTCGAGATACTTGACCGCACCGAGAGCGTCAAGCTGGTAGTTCAGCTTCTCGCCGCCGAGCAATGCGACCTCACGGACGGGATAGAACGTACCGCCAAATTCCCGAAACAGAAAGACATCGGGCCGGATCGCCAACGGCCGGTCGCTCTTGCCGCTGCGAAGCATCAACTTGCCGTCAACGCTCGTGCCGGCCGTCGCCGACTGCATTTCGGGCATCCATTTTCGCTTTTCGTAGATCTTGCGGATCAACCTCAGCATTCGCGCCCGCGTGAGCGGCATATTCGGCCGAAATGTCATGTCGGCATTGAGCGAAAAATAGCCGTCGCGGAGCAGCAATGCGATCTCGGCACGCCTCTCACGCGGCACTTCGGCCGCGTCGGCGATCGCCAAATTGTAGTTGATGTCAGACTCGGTCAACATCGTGTCGGCGTAACCGGGAGCATAGATGAGGCTCGCAATGACCCGTGCGAGTTCAGCCGGCCTGGTGGTATCGCGATTTACGGCCGGATTCGGCTTGCCGAATTTCATTGCCAGATTACTAAGCCAATTCGACACTTCGCTCTCGGTCGGCACGTCCTCGAACCACTCGTCCGTCATCTGACCGCCTGAGTGCTGAAAGCCGTTCGCCGCCAGGAGCGACATCAGACGGACGAGTTCCAGATTGGATTCGTCTCGCATTTTTGCAGGTACGCGGCTGGTCCTGATCATGAACGGATCAAAATGCCGGCGGCCCTCGAGCGAGCACTCCACGCCGACCAGGTACGGTTCAGCGTGATCGAAAATATTCTCGCTGCTCTCGGTACGTCCGCCGCAGGTCGATGTGTAATATGCCATGATCGGCTTGCCGTGGTAGGTTGCAACCATACCGCGGGTCTCACGTACGGCCTGCGTCCCCATTTTGGTCTCGATCGAAACGCCCTTGTAAACCTGCGACGAGATCGTCGGCACCATATCAAAACCCTGTTTACCGTAACCGCCGATATTGGCGACCGCGTAAGTGCGGGCAGCGACAGCCTGTGCCTTTTGAGCCTCGAGCTGCGGCAGCCCGAGTTCGCTCGGCACCACGCCGAGCAGATACTCTTCGAGCGGGACGACATTGACCACTGTCAGGCTGCCCTTTGCGTTGACAAAGACCTCGATCTTACCGCGATATGCCTTGCCGTTGAGCCGTACCGGATTGGCGCGTTCGTTGAGCGAGCCGAAGGCGACTGATTTGAGCGATCTGAAGCTCGATTCGGCCACCGGTGCACTCACTATCACCTCGCGGAGGTTCGGATCGACACTGCCGGAAACGACCGCGTTCGTCGAACTCGTCGGCTTGATCAAACTACGGACATCGCTCGGGCCCTGTGTCTTTAGCTGTTCCGAGAGAGCTATCGCGTCCGGCGACACGACGGTCTTCTTCTCGGAAACGGTTACCGCGTCGTCAAACCCCTTTTCAGCCAGTTTTGACTTAAGTTCATCTGCCTCGATGATCGAATCCTTGATAGGTCCGACCCAGACCTTCCATGTGTTTGTCGCGGTGTCGATACTTGCGAACGCCGTCTCGCCGGTCGCCTCGCGTATCTCGCGCGCAAGCGTGGTCGCTTCGTTCTGCGTCGGAAGATTTTGAAACTCGATACGGTAATTCTCGATCTCGGGCGGACGGTACGCTCGTGCCGAAACGGTCACCTTGGTAGTTGCCAGAAGCTTACTTTGCTCATCAGGGCTGACCGCGACGAGGGCCGAATCGCCCGACGTGATCGAAACCGATGACGCGTTTGTCGAAAGCCCGATCCGTATCAGCGGCTCGCCCGCCAGCCTGAACACCTCGTATTCGCCGGCGGCCATTACGTTTGAACCCAGTAACGCTGTCCATAACACCAATAGCGACTGTCGCAAGAACTTCATAGAGCAATATTACCAAATCACCGAACTTAAGGGTTTATTTTTCCAATGCGTTAAATATGAATGGGAACGTCGCCCAAGACTGGCCGCGATGCTGCGGGCGAAACGCAAAAAGCACGATCTTGCCCTTTCCGACCGCAACCTCGACCAAAGCGGCCTTGTCATTAAGGTATTTTTCTCCAAGCATCCACCCGGACAAGAGGGCATTTTTCGTGGCATATCTGGCAACGACCGTGACCGGGGCATCGGCGGCGACCTCGTACGCCGAGCTGTTGGAAAAATAAGCGGCAACCTCGTCACGCAGCCCCTTGCCCAATTTGTGTTGATTATCAACGTCGAGCTTTACGATCGAGCCCGGGTTGTAAAATTCGCTTCGCTTGAGCCCGTTGAGGACGTTTCTTACGGGCAGCCCGAAAGCCCGGATCACCATGTCGCACGAATCGTCAAAACAGATCAGCTTGCCGCCGTCGTTGACATATTTCTTGAGATTCGCGAGGCCTTCGTCGCCGATGCCGCCCGCAAATTCGGCCGGATACCGGTCGGCGCTGAGGCCTCGGACAATAGTGTTCTCGTTATCCGCGGGCAGGATCACTGCGTCACAGTTCATTCCCGGCCCGGGTTCGACGGTTCTCTCACAGACGAAATTGCCTGATCGGACATCACTGTCGGTTAGGCGGCGGTAAACAATGCTGAACGTATCGAGCACCAGCCGCGTCCAACCCTCGTCCATCGAGCTCGTCGAGCCGCGGTAAAGCGCGACCTTCGGAACGCTCTTGAGCGGGTACTTCGCACCCTTGAACGGTGTTCCGGTTTGATGCAGGCCCAATGCCGAACGCACCTGATTGACAAACGTGATGCGCTTTAGCGACGGCCTGTCCTTTTCCAGATCGCGGATCTCCCAGGCCGGATCGTATTCAACGCCCATCTGCAGCGGCAGCGTCCATCCCGCGACATCGTACGGCACCTCGGCCTCGCCGTTCGGCAGCAGGCGGTTCGGGTAAACCTGCTTTTCAAACAGGCTGAGGATGTTGTTCTTTTGCGGCTGGTTGACGAAAATCAGATAGCCGCCGAGCGGCATTTCGTGAAATTCAGCCTTTGGCGTCATCTTGACCCACAACTCGCGGGTCATCTCGTGGACCTCGACGCCTTGCTCCGTCAGGATCTCGATAAAGCGAGCCACCGCCTCGGCATTCGGCTGGCCGGCCGCGACGATGAATGCCAGCGGTTCGTCCGTCTTTTTGACCAGATTTGCCTTGCCGTAATCATAAAAATTGCGCAGGTATCGCGAACGGAATTTCGCCGCCATCTGCAGCAGGCTTCGCGACGCTATCATCTCGATGTTCGCAATATCGGCCGGCCGCCAAAGACCGCCTTCCCACGTATCGGGATAGTTGGTCGCGGTCTCCAAAAGGTTGGGCAGCCCGCGGGTGTTTCGATTGCGGGCGAGGTCGTCACGCTTGATGGTCACCGGCGACATCAGGCTCGCGCTTGCCGCTTCGGAAAGAATGCCGATCGAGTTGTGATAGTACGGCGCCGAGCGAAACCCGCCATGCCACCAGGTATCGTAGGTCGAATTGGTCGCGACGCCCGCCACGCCCGAGGCCTGCAGGTCGGCGGCCATCTTGTAGCCGATCAGTCCGACCTCGCGAAGGATCGACGGCGCAACACGCGGATTTGGCGGGTCGTAAAAAGGCGGAATGATGAACCGCGACGCATTTTGCCCCTGCTGGTGGACGTCGTAAACGAACTGCGGGAACCACTGCTGCCAGAACAAACGGTTGATGGCCTGTGTCTCGACAAGGTTCAGCATGAACCAGTCGCGATTGTTGTCATGGCCCGCGTAATGGTGGTACAGCTCGGGCGGCGACGTACCTTCGCTCTTGGTGCCGAGCGTCTTGCGGTACCAATCGGCGACGATCTTGATGCCGTCCGGGTTTGACGACGGTATCAGCAGCAGGATCGTGTTGTCCAGTATTTCCCTGGTGTCGGCGTCGGTCGCCGTGGCAAGCTGATAGGCCAGATTCATCGACATCTGCGACGCGACGATCTCGGTCGAGTGGATCGAACATGATATCGACACGATCGACTTGCCGTCGCGGATCAGCCCGGCGAGTTCAGTTTCCGTTTTGATCGTTCGCGGATCGGCGAGTTTAGCACTGATCTGGCGGTACTTTTCCAGATTGCGAATATTTTGCGGCGACGATATAAATGCAACGATCAGCGGAGCACCGTTGGTCGATTTCCCGATCTCGCGAACCTCGACCTTTGGACTGGCGGCACCGAGCTTTCCAAAATAATCGACGATCTGTCCCCAATCGGCGATCGTCTTGTCGTCGGTCGGCTCAAAGCCCAAAACCGACTTTGGACTTGGCACTTGAGCGACAATCGCCAGCGAAAATAGTAAAATCAGACCGCTGATCCGCAATGATCTCAGGCTTGCAAACGAGATTCTCATACTTTTTGATTTGGAAATATACCGATGCCCGAAACTCCGGCTGAAAACCGATCTGCCCCCGAAAATATCTCCGGCGAGATAGAAAAGGCCATTATCGAAAATAAAAAATTGACGTTTCCCGTCAAAGAGTCTAACAAATCACGGCTTTCGGGGAAAATTCGGTATTGGTGGAGTTGGTTTGTTGCCGGCAGTTTGCTGATGTTGATCGCGACGCCGGTGATGATCGTCCTATTCATCATCAACCGCCGGATCTGGCTTTATCCATTCACTGCTTGGGGCGCACGGACATGGTTGAGGGCCTGTGGGGCGACGGTCAAGGTCCACGGCGGCGAACGCCTCGACCCGGACCGGAATTACGTCTTCGTATCAAATCACCGGTCGTATCTCGATACCGCGACGCTGTTTTTCTTTGCCGGGCGAAAGATGGGCCTCGTCGCCAAACGTGAGTTGCTCAAAGTACCCGTTTTTGGTCAGGGAATGAACTTTGTGAACATTATCGCCATCGACCGCTCGAACGCCGAGCGTGCGATGAGATCAATGGAAAAGGCTCGTCGAGTGATGGCCGGCGGCTGTTCGTTCGGCGTATTTGTCGAGGGTACGAGGGCCATGCCGGGCGAACTGCTTCCCTTCAAAAAAGGGGCGTTTCACCTCGCTCTGCAGACAAATTCGCCCATCATTCCGGTGGCGATCAAAAACACCGACTGGATGATGGGCAAGCGAACGGGCGTGGCATTTGCCGGCGAGATCGAGATGGTCCTGCTGCCGGCGATCGAGACCGCAGGCCTCGATGCAGATTCGATCCCGGACCTCATCCGGGCGACACGGTCCGCGATCGCTCACGAACTGGCCGACCAATAGCGTCCCGCAAATTTACGGTTTCTTAGGCGTCGGCGAAGGCGTCGGCTTCACTTCCGGATCGGCAACATCGTCCAGGATCCTGACATCGGTCCTGCCGACCTTATAGTCTGAGTATTTGACCCGCATCCTCAATTTGACGACCTGCCCGTTGTCAAAAACCAGGTCGTCATCAGATCTGGCATCGACCGGGAACCAGTATTTGCCGTCGATCTGCTCGCGGGTCGTCTCGACGATCGGAAACTTGTTCTGTTTGGTCTCGGGCACCGCTTTGCCTTTTGATTTCAGGATCATCAGGTCCTGAACGTCAACCCATATCCGCCCGACGAACATCCGCTGCTTCGACTTTTTCGGATCCGGGATAACCTTCGGCGCCACGTCGAAAACATATAGGTCAAAATCGTCTATCCGCTCAATGCCCAGATAGTTGAAACTGTATTGCGGGATCGCATACGGCTCGAGTGCAAAGGGGTTGACGCCGCCAAGGTCCTCGAGGTCCTCCGGCGTCACCGACATCTCCGTAAGTGTCGAGATCGGCGCGAACAAGATCTTTTCAAACCGGCCGCCGTCCGCGTTGAACGTCATGAACGAATCACGCCGGTATGTGCCGGTTATCTGCCCGCCGAGGCCAATGTTGCTCAGCGAAGCACGTCGGATGAAAACATAATCCTTCAGCGCCTCGCGAAAGGCCGACTCGTTTTCCGATACCTTTTTGATAATACGTGTGATCTCGGCCGGCGGCAGTTCCTTACGGACGATCGTCGTACCCTGTGCAAACGCCGCGGCAGCTGACACAATGACAAAAATGATGCTGAAAATGACTGAATTTTTCATTTTGCTTGTTTATCGGGTCAGTATATAGATGCTTGACCGCCATATTTGGTTGACCGTCAGACGTCACGCTGCGCACGCCACCCGGCCGCTGATCGTCGATCCGATAGAGTATCGCATAACGGCCGTGATCTGTCGCTATCTACGGCTCTTCTTGCCGGCCGTTGTCACTTCTAAGGCCGCTCTCAGGCGATAAATTGAAAATAGTTCTTGCTGAATGAACATTCATTCAGTTATAATCTTCGTCAATTTCAATATTGCCAGTATTTCGTTTTTTAAGGACATTATGGATATCAGAAAGGCCGCTGTTTTAGGTGCAGGTACAATGGGAGCGGGCATCGCCGCACATCTTTCGAACGCGGGCATTCCGACGCTGCTGCTTGACATAGCTCCGCGTGAACTAACACCCGACGAAGAGAAAAAGGGCCTCACGCTCGAATCGCCGCAGGTGCGCAACCGCATCGTCGATTCTCTTTTCGCTGCCGCCAAAAAATTAAAGCCGGCACCGTTCATGCTCGGCGACAACGCCAAGCTCATCACGACCGGCAACTTTACCGACGACCTTGCGAAGATCAAGGACTGCGACTTTGTCATCGAGGCTGTAGTCGAAAATCTCGATATCAAACACAGGCTCTTTGCGGATGTCGAAAAACATCGCAAGCCCGGCGCCGTCATCGCCACGAATACCAGCGGCATCCCGATCGACTCGATCGCCGAACCGTTCTCGGACGATTTCAAGGCTCATTTTGTCGGGATCCATTTCTTCAATCCGCCGCGTTATATGAAGCTCGTCGAGGTCATCCCCGGCTCAAAGACGAGCGGCGAGATCGCGTGCGGGATCACCGGCTTTCTCGATCAGCGGCTCGGCAAAGGCGTGGTGCCGGCCAAGGACCGGCCAAATTTTATCGCCAATCGGATCGGGGTTTTTGGTATGATGGCGACCATCCACGAGATGATCGCCGGCGGCTGGACCCCGACAGAGGTTGACCAAATGACCGGCAAGGCGATCGGCCACGCGTCATCGGCGACGTTTCGCACCTCGGACCTCGTCGGCCTCGATGTCACGGCGCATGTCACCAATAACCTCTATCCTGCCGTTCCGGACGACGAAGATCGCGAAGTGTTTCGTCTGCCGGAACTGATCCAGACGCTGCTCGACAAGAAGTTGCTTGGCGACAAGACCGGCGGCGGTTTTTTCAAGAAATCAAAGGACGCCGACGGCAAACGCGTCATCCTCGAACTCGATCTGAACACTTTTGAATATAAGCCGCAGGTCAAGACCAAATTCCCGTCGCTTGATGCCGCCAAGTCGATCGAGGACCGCGCAAAGCGCGTCAAGGCTCTGGTCTGGGGCAAGGACCGCGTCGGCGAATTTCTTTGGAACACGACCTCGCGCGTTTCGCGTTACGCTGCCAACCGCATCCCCGAGATCGCCGATACGATCGTCGAGATCGACAACGCCATCAAATGGGGCTTCGGCTGGGAGATCGGCGTTTTTGAGGCGTGGGACGCGATCGGCGTGCCCGAGTCGGTCGAGCGGATGCGTGCTGAGGGCCAGCCCATTCCGGCAAGCGTCGAGAGAATGCTCTCGAGCGGAGCGACCACATTCTACAAGAATGATGGCGGCCATCACTCGTTCTACGACCTGGTTGCGGGCGAATACAAACCGATGCCCGCCCGTCCGGGCGTGATGATCCTCAAGGACATCAAGGAACGTACCGGCGTCATCAAATCGAACCCCGGTGCTTCGCTCATCGACATCGGCGACGGCGTGGCCTGCCTCGAATTTCATTCAAAGATGAACTCGATCGGCGGCGATACGGTCGCGATGATGAATTTTGCCCTCGACGAGGTCGAAAAGAACTACAAAGGGCTGGTCGTCGGCAATCAGGGCGGCAATTTCTCGGCCGGCGCCAACATCATGATGCTCTTGCTCGCCGCTCAGGAAGAGGAGTGGGAAGACATCCAAATGATGGTCCGTGCACTCCAAAACACCGTCATGCGGCTCCGATATTCGTCCAAACCGGTCGTGACCGCTCCATATGGCCTGACGCTCGGCGGCGGCTGTGAGATCGCTATGCACGGCAACAAGGTCCGTGCCGCGGGCGAAACCTACATCGGTCTGGTCGAGGTTGGCGTCGGCCTGATCCCGGCCGGATGCGGCACCAAAGAAATGACGATGCGCGCGATGGACGCTGCAGCAAAGGCGCCGGATGCCGATCCGCTCGCATTCCTCAAAAAGACGTTCGAGACGATCGGCATGGGCAAGGTCGCCACGTCAGCGCAGGAAGCCCGTTCGTGGGGATTTTTACGCGATCAGGATGCCATCTCGATGAATGGCGACCGCCTTATCCAGGACGCCAAACAAGAGGTTCTAAATCTTGACGCCGCCGGCTTCGTGCCGCCGGTCGAGCGGACCGACATCATGGTCCTCGGCGAATCGGCACAGGCCGCGATCAAATTGGCGCTGCATATGATGAAACAGGGCGGATTTGTCTCAGACCATGACGTGCTGATAGGCAAAAAGCTCGCCAAGATACTGAGCGGCGGCGACATGAATCACCGTGCCAATGTATCCGAACGCTACCTGCTCGATCTCGAGCTCGAGGCATTTGTCTCGCTGTGCGGCGAGCGCAAGACGCAGGAACGCATCGCGGCCATGCTCAAGACCGGCAAGCCGCTGCGTAACTAACCGGCGTCAAAATGGTTGTTTGATAATTTATGCCCGAGAGTTTCAGAAGCAGGAGTTTTCGTTGGGGATTCAACCTGTTCCCCGCATATCGCGGTACGGGCGGCCGTGTGACCTATATTTCGGAGGACTGGCTTGATGTCAGCATCAAGATACCTTTGTCCTGGCGGACCCGCAATTATGTCGGCACGATCTACGGCGGCAGCATTTACGGTGCGGTCGATCCGATCTATATGTTGATGCTGATGCGGGTGCTGGGCCCGGATTATGTCATTTGGGACAAGGCAGCGGCGATCCGTTTCAAAAAGCCCGGCAAGAGCACGCTGTATGCCGATTTTGCCCTGTCAACGGCCGAGATCGACGAGATAAGACGCCTCGCCGAGACCGAACGTTCGATCGACCGGGTTTACAATTTGGAATTAAGGGACAAGAATTCAGTGGTGCATGCGTTCATTGAAAAGACCATCTATATTTCAAAACGTAAGGAGACCCTAAAATGAAACTACTTATCACTGTGTTCGCTCTTGCCCTTCTGACCATTCATTGCGGCGACGGTACGCCGGTCGAATACGCCGACGCCTGCAATCCTGAAAACAACAAAAAGTACATTCAGGTCAGTGGTTTTTTGGACGAAAAGGGCGGCATCTTCTGTTCGAATACGAGCGGCCCGCTGGAATGCGGATTTAAGCTCTACAATGCACCCGGCGACGAAAAGTACATCAGCTCGGATATTACCGTCGGGAGTTGGTCCAATAATGTCGAAAAGCCGGAGCGAAATTACAGTCGGGACGATATTAAGATACGCGACAACAAAGGCGAATTCGTAAAATTGGGCGAAAAGGTAAAACTGACCGGCGAGATCACCGCTGTCGCGGACAAAACGGCCAAAGACGGCGTTGTTTGCTATCTGAAGGTCGGCAAGATCGAGAAATGATATGGAACGCTGCACATGGGCATCGAACGAATTGAACATTCCCTATCACGATTCTGAATGGGGCGTGCCGGTGCACGACGACAGGCTGCTGTTCGAATTTCTGATTCTTGAGGGAGCTCAGGCCGGACTGAGCTGGGATACGGTACTTCGGAAACGCGAGGCTTACCGTGCGGCGTTCGACGATTTCGATCCGGCAAAGGTCGCACGGTTTTCGGACGCGAAGCTTGAAAAGCTGTTGCTGAACGACGGCATCATCCGCAATCGGCTGAAGATCGCCTCAGCACGGGCGAACGCCAGGGCGTTCCTCGCGGTACAAAAGGAGTATGGTTCGTTCGACGCTTATATTTGGGGCTTTGTCGGCGGCGAGCAGATCGTCAACCAGAGAAATGGCATGGGTGACGTGCCGGCGAAAACGGAAATTTCGGATGCCGTAAGCAAAGATCTGAAAAAGCGCGGCTTTAACTTCGTCGGATCGACCATAATGTACGCATTTATGCAGGCGACCGGCATGGTCAACGATCATCTGGTGAGCTGTTTCAGATATAAGGAAGTTGGCATTACTAATTAGTAATTAACGAATTAGTAATTACTAATTATGACGACAAGTTTGCCGGTCACAACGGCGGTCAGGTTTTTGAGAGAGAAACGGCTCGCGTTCATGCCGCATCTTTACGATTACGTCGAAAAAGGCGGTACGGGCGAATCGGCCCGACAGTTGGGTGTGGACGAACACGCTGTCATCAAGACCTTGGTATTTGAAACGAACGAGAAACGGCCATTGATCGTGCTGATGCACGGCGACCGTCAGGTCTCGCAGAAGAATCTGGCTCGTCATTTGGGCGTCAAGTCGGTCGAACCTGCATCGCCCGAGCGGGCAGCGAAGTTCACGGGTTATCAGTTCGGCGGAACGTCGCCATTCGGCACGCGAACGGCCATGCCGGTTTATGTTGAGGCGACGATATTCGATCTGGACAGGATCTATATCAATGGCGGAAAACGCGGTTTTTTGGTCGAGATCGATCCGGCCGGCCTGCGGACCCTATTAGAGGTTGCCGAGGTCGCGGTGGGCATCGAAGGATAACTATGGCGAACTGTCGCGAACTGGTGACTATTGGCAAATTTGCCGAGGCCGAAGCGGCGATGCTTGCCGCGACCGATCGCGGCGAGGGTTATTTTCCCGATTGCGAGGTTCGCGCTTCGTTTTACGAAAACTGGGGCGATACGCTCAGTGGTGAGGACCAGATCGCGAAATATCGCGAAGCCCTGAATTACTGGCAGATGCACGCCAGCCAGGCCACAAGCGGCGGCGAGGGTACGGCGAGGATGTTGGACGTTTACCGTGTTTCAAAAAAGATCGATGGTTAAAGGGTAACAAAGTATGAAAGAAGCAGTAATAGTATCGGCCGTGCGAACGGCTGTGGGAAAGGCACCGAAAGGCACTCTGCGAAACACGCGGCCGGACGATCTCGGGGCGGCCGCCATTAAGGAAGCGGTTGCTCGGGCGGGCGTTGATGTTTCGTTGATCGACGACGTCATCATGGGCTGCGCGTTCCCTGAGGCCGAACAGGGGATGAACGTCGCACGCACCGCGATGATCGCGGCCGGCCTGCCGGTCGAAACATCGGCAATGACGGTAAATCGTTATTGCTCGTCTGGTTTGCAGACCATCGCACTCGCGGCCGACCGCATACGCACTGGCGGCGCGGACGTGATCATCGCCGGTGGTCTCGAGACGATGTCGATGATCCCGATGGGCGGCAACGTCGTGCGGCCAAATCCGGCGATAGTTGACACCTATCCTGACTATTACCTGAATATGGGCCTGACCGCTGAAAACCTTGCCCGTAAGTACGAGATCACCCGTGAGCAGGCAGATGAATTCTCGCTCGGCTCGCACCAAAAGGCAGCGGCCGCTATCGCCGCCGGCAAATTCAAGGACGAGATAGTGCCGATGAACGTCCATATCGACGAGTTTGACGAAAAAGGCCGCGTCCGCCGCAAGGAGGTCGTTTTCGATACCGACGAAGGGCCGCGTACCGACTCGACCATCGAGGGCCTTGCCAAGCTAAAACCTGTCTTTCACGTCAAAGGCACGGTCACTGCCGGCAATTCGTCGCAGATGTCCGATGGTGCCGCGGCCTCGGTCGTTATGTCCGCCGACAAGGCCGCCGAGCTGGGCCTCAAGCCGCTCGCCCGCTTTGTCTCATTCGCGACCGCTGGCTGCCTGCCCGAGGAAATGGGCATCGGCCCGGTTTACGCGATACCTAAGGCACTAAAACTGGCCGGCCTGACTCTCGACCAGATCGACCTGTTCGAACTGAACGAGGCATTCGCCGCACAGGGATTGTCGGTCATGAAGGTTTTGGGAATGGACCCGGGTAAGGTCAACGTCAACGGCGGAGCCGTCGCACTCGGCCATCCCTTGGGATGCACCGGTGCAAAACTGACCGCGACGATCCTGCAGGAACTAAAACGCACCGGAAAACGCTACGGCATGGTCACAATGTGCGTCGGCGGCGGCATGGGAGCGGCCGGGATATTCGAAAGATTGGATTAGCCACGGAGAACACAGAGATTAGGAGGAATCGCTACAGGTAATCAGAAAACATAAGGATCCAGAACCGTTTCTCAGTGCTCTCTGTGATCTCTGTGGCTAAAAAATATGGAAGCACAAATGGAAAAAGAATATGTAAAAGGCGGCGAGTTTCTTATCGCCGATTCGACATCGGCCGAGGTATTCACGCCCGAGGATTTTACCGACGAGCATCGGATGATCGGCGAAACCTGCCGCGAGTATATCGACAATGAGGTGGCTCCGAACCTTGACGCTCTCGAGAACCACGCCTGGGAGATCGCCCGCGATCTGCTCAAAAAGGCCGGCGATCTCGGGCTGCTCGGTGCCAACATTCCTGAGGAATACGGCGGCATGGCGCTCGACCAGACCTCAGGCGTCATCATCGCCGAGATGGTCGGCCGCGGCAGCGGTTTCGGCTCGACATACGGAGCCCAGACCTCGATCGGCTTGCTTCCGATCCTCTATTGGGGCAGCGAAGAGCTAAAACAGGAATGGATACCGAAGATCATTTCCGGCGAGGCCGTCTCAGCGTACTGCCTGACGGAATCAAGTTCAGGCTCTGATGCTCTCGGTGCCAAGTGCGTCGCCAAACTGAGCGACGACGGCCAGACCTGGACGCTTAACGGCGAAAAGATGTGGATCACCAACGGCGGTTTTGCCGACGTTTACCTCGTCTTTGCCAAGGTTGACGGCGAAAAGGACAAATTCTCATGCTTCCTCGTCCCCCGCAGCGAAAATTGTCGTCCCGGCGGCGAGGAACACAAGCTCGGCATCAAATCGTCCTCGACGACGGCCGTGATATTGTCCGACGCTAAGATCCCCGTCGGCAACCTTATCGGAAACGTTGGCGACGGCGCCAAGATCGCCTTTAACGTCCTCAATGTCGGCCGCTTCAAACTGGGCGCATCGGTCACGGGCGGCGCCAAGCTCGCCATTCACGAGGCGGTCCGCTATGCGAACGAGCGGCATCAGTTCAACAAGCCGATCTCGTCGTTCGGCGCCATCAAGCACAAACTCGCCGAGATGGCCATCCGCACTTGGGTTTCTGAGTCGATCACGTACCGCACGGTCGGTATGATCGACCACCTCATCGGCGATGGCGCCGACAGCGCGACCAAACTCCAGTCGATCGAGGAATACGCCGTCGAATCGTCGATCAACAAGGTCGCCTGTTCCGAGGCCCTCGACTATGTCGTCGACGAAATGGTTCAGATCTACGGCGGCTATGGCTACTCGGCCGACTATCCCGCGGAGCGCGCCTATCGCGACTCGCGTATCAACCGCATCTTTGAGGGAACCAACGAGATCAACCGCATGTTGATCCCCGGCCAGCTCATGAAACGGGCGATGAAGGGCAAACTCGGACTCCTGCAAGCGGCAAAAGGGCTGATGGACGAGATCCTCAATCCGCAGATGTCGTTTGACGAGGATACGAGCCTGCTCGCGGCCGAGACCAAGCTCGCCCAAAACGCCAAGAAGATCGCCCTGATGGTACTCGGCACTGCCGCCCAGAAATACATGATGGCTCTCAGCGAACAGCAGGAAGTGCTCGTGAACTGCGCCGACATCATCATGGATGCCTATCAGATGGAAACGGCCATTCTGCGTGCCAAAAAGTACGCCGAAAAGAACGGCGAGGAGGCCGCCGGCCGCTATATCGACATGGCAAGCGTCTTTTGCAACGATGCCATCCAGCGTATCGACGCCAAGGCCAAGAACACCATCGCCGCTATCGCCGAGGGCGACGAGGGCCGCACCTTGCTGGTCGCTCTCAAGCGGTTTACCAAAAACAATTCGCCGGTCAATACGATCGCTGCCCGCCAGCGGATCGCCGATACGATGATCCAGGCAAACACCTACGTTTACTAGGCCGTCGTCCTGAAACAATGAGGCCGCAGTTCATATTTGAATTGCGGCCTCTTCCGATTTTGGATGTATTTTTGATCAGTATCGCTGATAGTACTCAGCCTGATAGCGTCTCTTTTTGGGCTTCAGCTTGTAGGTGTAAAGTGCCGAACCACCGGCACCGGCCGCTGCTCCGATCAGAGCCCCTTTCTTTCCGCCGAACAAGCCTCCGAGCAATGCTCCGCCGCCGGTTCCGATCGCAATGTTGATCAGATTGCGGTGCCGGCGATAGACGCTCGGCTTTTTGTAACCTGACGTGTAGCGGCGCTCATTGCCGAAGTACCGTGTCTGTGCGGCTGCGGACGAGGCGAAAACCGGTACCATCACGGTTAGAACGATGATCATCAAGCTTGCGGTAATTAGTTTTTTCATACGATTGCATCTCCCTTGTTTTGTTCGGGCAGATCACCCGGTTGGCAGATGTTGAGGGCAAGCATCGTGCCACGTGCGACAAATGCCCGTAAACACTGCGTTTGCCGAAATATCAAGGCTCTGGCCCGCTGATTATCGGTGAAGCAAATCGAGTATAATTTTACGGTTTGGTGTATCCGACGGGCCGCCGCGTTCAGGCGCTCGGCGTTAGTCCGCCGACGAGAAATAGGAAAAACAGGACCGCGGCCGGCAGCAGATTGAGCACGATACCTATGACGCTGAACAAACGCTTTCTTGACGTCACAAAGAGACCGGCGGTGCCGAGGATCGTCCCGATCAGATGACCGACGACCGGCAAGAGCAGAAAGATCGTTGAAAACAGGACGACGCCGACGCCCATTCCGCGAAGATCGGTCATCCCGCGTGATTCGGGAACGAATAGGTCCGTCAGATACCCGGAGAAACCATCGACGTAGAACACGAGGACGAACATGACCGCAAAATACACCCAAACGCCAACGGCGACGATCGTCGAGGCGATGCCGAGTTTTGAGTGCTTTTTGCGAACGTCCGATGCCGCAGGGTCCATATCTGGTCAGTGCGCTGTATTGATATCCGATATATCGAGAACGATTCTAACCTATTTTTGCCCGATGCAAACGAGCCCGGTCGTCGCACGGCAAAAAATCGGTCTGGTCGTGATATCTACCGCGATAACCATCTGTTATACTTTCCAGAACATAAGAATTTCTGCTGATGGTACCGGCACATAACTGAATGACCGATGAGTGAGGTTAGGATCGACAATCCGAGGGCTGAGATCGATGCGATCGACGGCGAAATTCTAAGGCTTTTGAATAACCGGGCCGAGATCGCTCTGCGCGTCGGGGCCGCAAAAACGAACGTCGATACATCGTTGTGTGACCCGGCCCGTGAACGCGAGGTGCTCGAGCGGATGCGAGCCGAGAATCCTGGCCCGTTCGACGAACAAAGCATCGACAATATCTTTCGCCGGATCATCGACGAATCGCTGCTTCTGCAGCAGTCGACTTTCGGCCGGAGTTTGGCCGACAACGTCCCAAACCCATCTCGGGCTGCAATTGTCGGTGGGCGTTCGCGCGTTGCTTTTTTGGGCGAAAGCGGAACATTCAGCGAAGAGGCGGCGATCGGTCTTCTCGGCGACGAGAGCGTGACGGTGTCGATGCCGACCTTCGAGGAGCTCTTCGCGGCCGTCGACAACGGCAAGGCTGACTACGTTCTGACGCCGCTCGAAAACAGCCTGATCGGCTCGGTCCACCGCTGCGTTGACCTTCTGCTGCAGAGTTCGCTCAACATCGTCGCCGAGGTGATCCTGCCCATTTCTCATTATTTGGTCGCGTGCAAAGGGGCGACGATCGACAGTATCCTGACGGTCGAATCGCACCCGGCGGCTCTTGCGCAATGTACGCGCTTTTTTGCCGAACATCCTGCGATAACGCGCGTTCCCGCCGACGACACCGCCGGCAGCGTCCGCCGAGCGATCGAGAGCGGCGATATCACGCGAGCGGGCATCGGCGGCAGGCGGACGGCCGAGATATACGGCGGCCGCATCATCGCCGAGCACCTCGAGGACAACCGCGACAATTACACTCGTTTTGCATTGCTCTCGCCCACGGCCGATACGTCCGGCACGGGGACCAAGATATCGCTCGTCATGCGGCTGAGGAATCAGCCCGGGTCGCTGCACGGTGCCCTGCGGCCGTTCGTTCGCCGCGGCATCGACCTGCTCAAGATCGAGAGTCTGCCGATCCGCGAGACGCCGGATGAATATAATTTCTACCTCGATGTATTGGTTCCGGCCAATCCGGGCGAAATGAGCGGCGCACTCGATGAGGTTCGCGGCCTCGCGGTTGACGTGCGCGTTCTCGGGCAATATTCGTCAACCAGGTTAGAGCCGGCACGCTGACGGCGTAATTACTTCTATGATCATCGTTCTTAAACCAAACGTCGATACCGACAGCCGCGAATTCCGGCGGATCGAGTCGCACGTCAACAATTTTCAAAACATCGAGATACTTGTCCACAATATCCAGGGCAAACAGCAGCTTTTGACCGAGCTTTACCTGATCGGCAACACCGCCGCACTGTCGATCGACGAGATCAAGAGCTTTCCCGGTGTCGAGCATGTCATTCGTGTTTCAGAGGTCTATCGCGTGCTCGGCCGGCACAAGGGCGACAGCCGTCCTAGTCATTTCACATACAACGGCGTCACTTTCAGTCAGGACAACCTGAATGTTTTTGCGGGCCTTTGCGCGGTCGATTCGCCTGAGAGCGTCGAAGCGATGATGAAGGCACTGCAGGAAAATGGCCAGGTGTGCACGCGCATGGGCGCCTACAAGCCGCGTACCAGTCCGTACTCTTTTCAGGGCCACGGCGCCGCCTGTTTGCCGTACGTATTCGATCTTGCCGGCAAGTACGGCATCAAGGTGATCGCGATGGAGGTCACACACGAATCACACGTCGACGAGATCAGTGCCGCACTGCGATCGACCGGCTCGCCGACCGGCGTGATGCTCCAGATCGGAACGCGCAACACGCAGAATTTCGAGCTGCTTAAGAGCGTCGGCCGTCAGCAGGAATTCCCCGTGCTGCTCAAGCGCGGATTCGGCATCACGCTTGACGAGTCGCTCCACGCCGCCGAGTATCTCGCGAGCGAGGGCAATCAAAAAGTCATTTTCGGACTTCGCGGGATGAAGACGAATATCGGCGACCCGCATCGAAACCTGGTCGATTTTGCCCACGTGCCGGTCGTCAAGAACCTGACCCGAATGCCGGTCTGCATCGACCCGTCGCACTCGGTCGGCGGCCGGTTCCGGAGTTCGGACAGGATCCTCGACATTATGCACATCACCGCCCAAGGCGTTGTCGCCGGGGCAAATATGGTGCTCGTCGATTTTCACCCCGACCCGAGCAAAGCCCTCGTTGACGGGCCGCAGGCATTACGTCTCGACGAACTGCCGTTGTTCCTCGAGGATGTGCGGATCGTTCGACGGGCCTATGAGCAGCGTGTCGAGCTGTACGATGCAGCTTCGGCAATATGATCCGTTCGAGCGGATCGCAACGATGGCGGCGATAATGTGTGAGCAGGCGCCGCTATTTTCTCAATCGATTTGCCTGTGCTAGAATTCAGCTGTTCAATTCGCCTAAGCGCAAGTAAACATTGATTTTTGTCAGGCGCGCGTTTTTCCCTTTTTTTTCCGATGCTGAAATCGCCGATCCACGACCTCGCACTTTTCTACGACCTCGAATGGGTTCCTGACGCGGCAGGTTCGCGTAGGCTTTTTGACCTTCCGGACGACACGACCGAGATCGAAGCGATGCAGCGGCTGTGGGAGCACTCGCCGCAATACGATGCCGAAAAAAATCCGCGGCCGTTTCTCAAATATATGTTTTCGCGGGTGGTTTCGATCGCGTTCCTGTCGCGAAAATCCGTTTATCGAAACGGCGAACGGACCATCGAATTTTCGCTGAACTCGCTGCCAAAGCTGCCGTTGGACACGGATGACGTTGACGAAACGGCGATCATCGACCGTTTTTTGTACATAATCGGTGAACGCAGGCCTCAGTTGGTCGGGTTTAATTCGAGCGAATCTGACCTCCAGGTTCTCATCCAGCGGGGCATTATCAATGAGATCACCGCTCCTGCCTTTAATCAGAGGCCGAACAAGCCCTGGGAGGGCGAGGACTATTTTGATTCGCGCAACAGCGAGGCTCACCTCGACCTGCTGACCAAATTCTCGAATCGCGGAGGCATGTCGCCGCGGCTCGATGAGTTTGCCAAGCTTTGCGGCTTTCCCGGCAAGATCGACGTTAAAGGCGATCAGGTTACCGACCTCTGGCTCGAACGCGACATTACACGCATCGTCGAATACAACCAGATCGACACGCTGAACACTTACCTCGTCTGGCTTCGAGTGGTCTATTTTTGCGGCAAGATGAACGAGGAAGATTACTTCATAGAACTCGAACAATTTCGCGAATTCCTCGAATTCGAAGCTGAAAAGGACGATAAACAGTTCATCGCCGACTTTCTGTCCAAATGGCCAATATGAGTATCGAGATCGGCAAGATCTATCAGGAAAATTGCATCGAGACGCTCGCCCGAATGCCGGACGATTGGCTGGATATGACCATTACCAGCCCGCCGTATGATGACCTTCGCGATTATAACGGCTACCATTTTCCGGTCGAGGAGATCGCCGCCGGGCTGTTTGCCAAGACGAAACCGGGCGGCGTGGTGGTCTGGGTGGTTGGCGACCGCACCGTCGGCGGCAATGAGACGCTTTCCAGCTTTCGTCACGCGATCACGTTCCAGGACGCCGGATTTCGTGTCCACGACACGATGATCTACGCCAAAAACAACCCGATCCCGAGCGACTGCGGCAAGCGGTACCGACAGGCTTTCGAGTATATGTTCTGCTTTAGCAAAGGGCAGCCGGCAAAATTCAATCCGATAATGCAGGTGATAAAGCAGGAAAAGGCGTTCAAGTCGTTTCGGATCACAAAGGTAGGCCGCAACGACCTCGCCCACAACCATATCGCTCCCAAGGAGCGAAAGGTCAACAATATTTTCTATTACAACGTGGGCACCTCGAGTTCGAAGGACAAGATCGCCTTCAAGCATCCGGCGATATTTCCGGAGCAGTTGGCGATAGACCAGATCCTCACCTGGACCGACCCCGGCGACCTCGTTTACGACTGTTTTATGGGCAGCGGAACGACTGCCAAGGCCGCGATGCTCAATGATCGCCGCTGGCTCGGCTCAGAGATATCGGCCGAGTATGTGGCGATCGCCGAAGAGCGCATTGCCGCGCACCTCCGCGATCGAAAAATGAAAGCCGCGAAATAACAACCAATTCTCCCCGAAAAGCGTCTATTAAGAGAATACCCGAGTTCGGTCAGCGGATAGCCGCCAAGAGGTTTGTTCAATAAATGAGATATTTCACACTTTTCGCCATTCTTTTTGCAATTTGCGCCGTTTCGTCACAGGCCCAGCCGCGGCCGATCGGCAGTTCGACAACGGCTACGAAGGCGGCTCCGGCTCCCGAGTCTTTTGGTGCAAAATACGAAGGCGGGCTGTTTGGATTCAATGACAAGCAGATGGGCACGCTCAAGTTCGACGACGCCAACGACAGACTGGTGTTCTTTGGAAAGGAGCAGAAAGAGCTTTTCGGGATCCCGTACGACGCTCTCCTGGTGATATATCCTCAATCACAGTCGGTGACCTCAACCACCGGCAACGTACTCAAGAGTCTGCCGCTTCCCGGTGCGTCGCTTGCCGGCTTTATCAAAGAAAAACGCAGTTACCTGATCATCCAGTGCGAAGATCCCGACATCGACGTTAAGGGCGTGGTCAACTTTAAGCTCGAGAGCAAGGACCTGCTCGACTCTGTCCTTCGTTCGCTGGCGGATAGGGCCAAGTTGACCCAGCGGGGCGATGCGTTTTACCGGCCTCGGGCAAAGTCCAGCGAGCCTAATTGATATCTCCGAACAGGTTTTGAACGATCGCCGTGATAGCCACGGCGGCCGTTTCTGCGCGCAATATTCTGCCGCCAAGCGTAACGATCCTGCAGCCTGCCGTGCGCGCCGCGACGATCTCGGCGTCGGTCCAGCCGCCTTCCGGGCCGATCACGATCGTCCTCACGATGTTGCCGCCGGTGTCGCCGAGCCGGACGCCGTCACGTTCGGCGAACAGGACCGTTTCCGAAGCATTGGTGCCGTCGGCGAGCAGCGCCGTCAATGTCAATGGTTCACAGATCTTCATCAACGTCGCCCGTCCGCACTGTTTCGACGCGTCCAGGATGATCCGCTGCCAGCGTACCATTCGCTTTTCGGCGTGTTTCGCGTTTGCCTCGCCGCGATCGGTCATCAGCGGTATCAGTTGAGCGACACCCAACTCGACGGCCTTTTGGATGACCATTTCAAATTTGTCCGCCTTCAGCATCGCGGCGGCCAGCGTGACAGGTGTCGGCGATTCCGGCGATCTCGGCCCGGTCTCCCGGACGATCTCGAGTTCGGCCGACGACCGCCGGATCTCACGGATCACGCATTCGAATTCGTGGCCCTCGCCGTCAAAAACCGACACTTTATCACCCATACGCTGGCGCACGACATCGCGCAGGTGATGCGTCTCGTCGGCACCGAGCGTTACGGTCCGGTCGGTAAATGTTTCAGGCGGTGAATAGAATCGTCGCATTATTCGTCTTCGGACCTTTGTATATGGCCGAAAGTCTCGCGGAAATCGGCCGATCGCTGCCGTAGTTCGACCCAATCGCTGAACAGGTCAGGCGTCTGCAGCCAGACCGACAACCACTCCGAGATCTCGACGCACATCCTGCGCCTGAGCCCCTCGGTCCGCGGATCGTCGATCGCGGCTTTCAATTTTTGCTTTGCGTCGAGGGCCGCCTGCCGAGCGTGGCGAATTCCCTCACGGTCGCTTTCGGCCGCGTACTTCAGCCGGAGATTGTTGAGTTCCCGGATCGAACGCAGTGCCCCGCGAAGGCTGTCGAGATCGATCAGATTGCGAAAGGCCGCGTCATACGGCCGGTCCGAAGCTCGTTCGACGAACAGCCGCATGATCTCGGGGTGCCGCAACTCGGCCCCTTCGTCAGCAAGCAGCCGTGCGATGATCATCGGCGAATCGACCGCTGCTTGTCCATACTCGGCGGCAACGGCGGTCTCGATCGCCTCGATCTCGGCCGCACCAACGTTTTCGCAATCAAGCTTTTCCCATACTTCGATGATCAGCTCATTCTTGGTTCGTGCTTGCCACATCTGATAAGCGGTCACGCCCGGCGCCGGGCTTCATTTGTCGGCGGTCTTTACGGTCTTGATCAGTTCGGAGGACGAATGGTCTTTCGGGTCGCCGACGATCGCGACCTTTCCGCCATACGAGCGGACGATCTCACGCTCGGGCACGCTATCGACCGTGTAGTCGGTTCCCTTCGCGTGAATATCCGGCCGGATCGTTTGAATAAGCTCCGTCACCGTCGGCTCGTCAAAGATCGTCACGAAGTCGACCCCCTTTACGGCACCGACTATCTCCGCCCGCTCACCCTCGGGGACGAAGGGACGACCGGGCCCCTTGAGCATCTTCGTTTGACGGTCGGAGTTGATCCCCACGACCAGCACATCGCCGAGTTCGGCCGCACCCTGCAGATACCGAACATGCCCGACGTGAAACAGGTCGAAACAGCCGTTTGCGAGGACAATGGTCTTTCCTTCCCGGCGAAGCGGTTCGAGAGCCGAAACAAGTGAATTTCGATCCAGGATCAGAGGTTCGTTAGGCATTGCTCGATAAAAGATCACTCGTCGTTTCAGAGTTGATCGAAGCGATCAACTCGTCGGGCGCCACAGCGGCGGTCCCTTTTTTCATTACCACGATCCCGCCCGCGTGGTTAGCGAGTCGGGCTGCGTCAAAATAACCCAGCCCGGCAGCGAGGCCGAGCGCAAATACGGCTATGACCGTGTCGCCCGCACCGGTCACATCGACCGCCTGGTCGGAACCGACCGCGTCGATATGCCGCGGCTCGCGGCCGCTTTCGATCAGCGTCATTCCCTTGTTCCCGTTGGTCACAAGCAGGCTCTCGAGGCCGAGTTCTTCGCGAAGCCGGTCGCACGCATCGTCGCTGAATCCCGGCCCCAGAATATGTTCGACCTCATCCTGATTGGGTGTCGCGGACGACGCACCGCTAAACACCTGCAAACGGAATCGAGAATCGACCAGTAGAGGGATCCCGCGTTCTGCGGCGGCCTGTCTGACGGCCTCAAATACGGTCGTATCAGCCGCTCCGTAATTGTAATCCGAGAAGATCACCGCGTCGGCCGACCGCACAGCGACGACCGCATTTTCGATCAGCTTTGCACGTGTCGTCTCGCCCAACGGCGCGCCATTCTCATAATCAACACGGATGACCTGCTGGCGAGCCGCATGCTGTTGGCCGGCAAGTATCCTGACCTTGGTCGTCGTGGCGACCTCGCTATCCGTGACCACGCTGGCGACATCGACACCGATCTCCGTCATTCTCTCGAGCAGCAGTTTGCCGTTGGCGTCACTCCCGATCACGCCGACAATGCAGGCCTTTGCACCCAGCGAGGCCACATTCGCCGCGGCGTTCGCTGCCGCACCGGGCAGCGTGGTGGTTTGATCGTGTCTGAGAATGAAGACCGGAGCTTCGCGCGAGACCCTTGATATGGTGCCGTTGAGGTATTGGTCCGCTACGATATCGCCGATTATCGCGACCCGTGTAGCCGGAAAGACCGTTTTGATAGTTTCCGTGATATTGGCCATTAGTGACGTCAAGATTATTGCAAATCAACGGCATAAACAAAAATGGTTGAAGGCTTTCGGCCTTCAACCATTATGCCGTTGACGTAACAACGAAAGTTAGTGAGTATCATAACCCGCGACCGGGAAATCGTTGCTCGCACCCCACTGGGCCTGAATGGCATTCTGGAAGTTGCTCGAGCTCGTCAATACGTAAAATACACCGGTCGTATCGCGCCAGATCGCGATGTCGCACTTGCCGTCGCCGTCGTAGTCGTTCTGTGCACTCAGATCCGAGCCCGTGAGTCCGAAGCTGGTCGCGATGAACGTGCCGTTCGAGCTGCGGAGGACATACCAGATCAGGTTCGCCGTCGGCGTCGCACCTTCGCGAACGACCGCAAGATCGGTCTTGCCGTCACCATCATAGTCACCCGGAACGACCAGGTCGTTGCTGAGGCCCCAGTTGGCAACCGTCAACCCGCCGTCACCGCTGCGAAGAACGTAGAACGTCGCCTGAGCGGCCGCGGTCGCACCAGGCCGCTGGACCGCGAGGTCAAACTTGCCGTCGCCGTCATAATCGCCGGGCGCCGTGTAATCGGTCGAAAGTCCAAATTGCGAGGCCTGAAAACCACCGTCCGTGCTGCGAAGAACGTACCAGATCATCGCTCCGTTCGAACGGCGGACGACTGCCAGATCGGTCTTACCGTCACCGTCAAAATCGCGTGCGACGGGCTCGTCGCCGGTCGAACCGAAGGCCTGAGCGACAAATGTGCCGTTCGAGCTGTTCAGGCGGTACCAGACGCCGTTCGTGTCACGCCAGACCGAAAGGTCACCCTTGCCGTCGCCGTCAAAGTCGCCCGGTGCCGTATAGTCCTCGTTAGCTAGGCCAAACTGCTGGATCGAAAAACCGCCGTTACTGCGATTGATGTACCAAACATTGTTCGAGGGCCTGAAGACCGTGTAATCGGCCTTGCCGTCACCGTCATTGTCCAGAGCCTTACGCAAACTGGCTTGAGAAAAAGCCGAAACGGCCATCAATGTCACGACTGCTGCCAAGATGGCAAACTTGCGGCTCACGGCGAAAAATCTATTCATTATCGTCTACCTTTCCAAAAATTATTACGACGGATCGGGCCAGATGTGCAAAATGACCGGTCCAACAATTGTACTACCTGCGAGCCGTTTTGCGCAAGATAAAGAATGCTCACGCCGGCTGCCCCAAACCCCTTTATTTTCAAAGCATTTCTGACTGTTCTTAGGCTTAGACGCATCTGGCTGACCGAAAGTTGGAAATGTCAAAAACAAATTTCCCGTTAATTTCGCTTCTGAACGATCGTCAGTTCCTGTCCCCCGATGGATATGCTGCCCGTTCGGCTGATCGACGGATTCAAACGCACACGAAACGTCACCGACCCGTTGCCGGACAATTCCGTGCCCGACGTGACCCTGATCCACGGCGTATTGCTCTTGACCGTGTAATCGCAGTTCGTCCCCGGCGTCACATTGACGGTATAAATGCCGCCCTTTGTCGGAACGGTCATCGACCCGCTGCCGACCGTGAAATTGCAAACGGTCTGGTTACGGAGTGCCCGGTCCACATTCAACCTGCCGCCGGTTTTTACAAACGTTGACCACGCCGCCAGTACATCAACATTGTTCATCAACGTCGCTTTAAGCGAAGGCACCGACAACGACGGATTGTAAGCTGAGAGAAGCGCTGCCGCCCCCGCGACATGCGGCGTCGCCATCGATGTGCCGCTCATGTTCCCGTAGCTCGAGTTTGTCGTCCAGGTCGTACTGTAAATAACCGACCCCGGTGCGGCAAGATCGACGGTCTGCAGCCCGTAGTTCGAAAAACCCGAGCGCGTGTCCGTGTTTGTGGACGACGCAACACCCAAAATGCTGGGCGAGGTATAACTCACCGGATACGACGGAACCGCGTCGTTATTACTGTTGTCATTGCCGGCAGCAAAAACATTCAGAATGCCCGCATTGCCCAGTGCGTCGATCCCGTCCTTGGTCGCCTGATCATAACCGCACGCCTCGTCACAGCCACCGTACGAGTTGTTCGTCACGCGAATGTTGATGCCGCGGTCCTTCATCAGCTTGACATAGCTGTATGCATTGACGAGCATCGCCGACGTCGTACCGAGGCCGTCGTTGTCGTAGATCTTGATGGCCATTATCTTGACCGACCAGTTGACTCCAACTACGCCAAGCAGATTATTCCCGACCGCTCCGATCGTGCCGGCCGTGTGCGTTCCGTGGCCGTGCTCGTCGGCGGGGTTGCTGTCGTTGTAGTAAAAATCCGCTCCATAGATGTCATCGATAAAGCCGTTGGCGTCATCATCGACACCGTTGCCGGCGATCTCGCCCGGATTTATCCAGGCATTGCTGACGATATCCTCGTGAGTGTACCTGAGGCCCGTATCGATATCGGCGACGACCACTGCCGAGCTTCCGGTCGAGAGGTCCCACGCTGCCAGGGCCGAGATCTTTGTCAGGCCGTACAGTCCCGAGTTTGTGAACTGGGTATCGTTTGGCGTCGCCAGCAGGCGATAATAGAAGTTCGGCTGGACTGCCGCGATCTCACCCGATCGGCTCAGTTCCATTATCGCCGCATCGACCATCACTCCCGGCGTCAGCTTGATCTTATGCCATTCGGTATTGCCGAGTTTCTCTGACGTTTGGCCGCCCGCCGACCGAAGTGCCCTCTTAGCGGCAAAACTGTCCGGAGCGCCGGCAAATCGCACAAGCAGTTCGTCCGGTACGTACGACCCCGGCTTAAAACTCTGGGCCGAACTTACGGCCGCCAGCACCCCGATGATGGCCGCGGCCATCGAGACCATTGACAATAGCGATGTCGATCTTCGGTCCATATTTAACAGTGTCCGGAGCAAGGGATTTAATACCAAATTATAATTCCGAGTCGTTAAAAAATACAATTTTTTTTGAAGGGAGACGATTTGTTAAAAGTAAGTGGGGCGGCTAGAGGGATTCGAACCCTCGACATCCTGAACCACAATCAGGCGCTCTAACCGCTGAACTATAGCCGCCACAAACTTTGATCGAACGAGAGGTGTGCGTCCGAAATTTCAATGAAGGTTTTACCCCCGGCACGACTTGAACGTGCGACCCACAGCTTAGAAGGCTGTTGCTCTATCCAACTGAGCTACGGGAGCATAAGTCCGAGCAACTTTCAATGTTAACTTTTGACCGCGTTCTAGTCAACCATTATCCGGCCGTTGGGAATTTTTCGTCGATCTTGGCAAGCATCTGCTCAAACACCTCGGTCAGGTCGAGTTCACTGGTGTCGATCACGATCGCATCACTCGCGATGGTGAGCGGCGAATCTTCGCGGGACACATCACGCTGGTCGCGCTCGTTTATCTCGGATAATGTTTGTTCGTAGGAACTTAAACGGCCTTTGGATTGATCCTCGGTGTGGCGGCGGCGGGCCCGGGCCTCGGGTTTTGCGGTCAGAAAGAACTTAATGTCCGCGTTTGGAAAAACAATGCTGCCGATATCGCGGCCCTCCAGAACACAGCCCTTAGCTGCCGACATTCCGATCTGCCGCTGATGTTCGACCATGATCTTTCGCACCTCGGAGATCGTCGAAACGATCGATGCCGCCTGCGCCGCCTCGAGCGTACGAATATCGACCGACACATCGTCGCCATCGAGGATTATCTTGAGCGCGTCGGGCTCGCCCACCAGGTCGATCCTTGCATTCTCGGCAATCTCGGCGACCTTCGCGGTCTGGTCAAATCCGATGCCGGCACGGCTCACCGCCAGCGCGACCGCGCGGTACATCGCACCGGTGTCGAGATAGAGCAGGTTCAGTTTTTTGGCAAGCATCTTGCCGAGCGTAGATTTTCCCGCTCCGCTGGGGCCGTCGATAGCAATGATCATAGAGATTCCGGCTGCAAAAGTGGAAAGGGTTGAAAGTGAAAAAGGTCAATAATGTCGATGTATGCTTTTCAACATTTCACATTCTCGACTTTCTCACAATACCCCTTTTGGACCTTTCTGACCTTGGACGGTAGTTTATCAAAATTGACTTGACCTGCCGAACATCGATCTTATTAAGTTCGCAGTTATCCCGCCGTATCGCTGATCGCCCTCTGGTCTTGTTATCCGCAGATGTCCCGCATGACCGCCACGGCGGCATCGACGTCCTGTCGGGTCACATCACAATGCGTCACCATTCTGATCTTGGTACCAAAACCGATCGTAAGAACGCCTCGATCACGCAGTTCATTGCAGATCTCATTTGCCGTTCGTCCGGTTCCGGCAATGTCGAAGATCACTATATTCGTCACGATACGGTCAGGATCGAGCCCGATTCCCGGCAGGTCCGCGAGTCCGGCGGCGAGGCGGCGAGCATTCTCGTGATCTTCGTGCAGCCGTTTTGGCGATTCTTCGAGGGCGATGAGGCCGGCGGCGGCGAGAATTCCGGCCTGACGCATTCCGCCGCCGAGGCGCTTTCGCCAGATGCGGGCCTCGTTAATAAATTCACGCGAACCCAGCAGGATCGAGCCGACCGGAGCACCCAGACCTTTCGAAAGGCAAAACTGCACCGAATCGCAATTCCGCGTCAGGTCGGCGACCGATTCATTGAGAGCCGTTGCCGCGTTAAATATCCTTGCACCGTCCATATGGACCGGTATCCCCACTGAGTGTGATCTGTCGCAGAGTCCGCCGATTTGTCCGGCCGGCATGACCGTTCCACCGGCGAGATTGTGAGTGTTTTCGAGGCAGATAAGTCCGGTCTGAGTGTGGTCATAAATGCCGTCTGTGCTCAGGACCTCCGCGATCTCAGACCACGTCAACATTCCCGAGCCGTCAGCACTTTTCACGGGCCGTATGGTAACTCCGGCAAATATCGCCGATGCGCCGAGCTCATAATTCAAGATATGGCCGCGTTCCTCGATCACGACCTCCTGGCCCGGCTTGGTGTGAACCTTTACGGCGATCTGATTGCCCATCGTCCCGCTCGGGATAAAGAGAGCCGCTTCCTTTTCAAACAACTCGGCCGCGCGTTCCTGAAGACGATTCACGGTCGGATCCTCGCCGTAAACGTCATCGCCGACCTCAGCCGCGGCCATCGCCGCACGCATTCTATCGGATGGTTTCGTGACTGTATCGCTGCGAAGATCGATCATGGATAAACTATGCTTGACGTCAGACGTATAATATCAAAACACCAACTTGGAGGCACAATTATGAGCGTAAAAGCTATTCCGGACGGCTACGAAGGCATCACGCCTTACCTTATTTGTCGAAATGCGACGGCGGCGATGGATTTTTACAAACGGGCATTCGGTGCGGTCGAACTGTATCGCATCGGCGGCCCTGACATGATCGGCCACGCTGAGATGAAGCTCGGTAATGCAACATTTATGCTCGCCGACGAATTTCCGCCGTTGGCCAACAGCCCTCAAACTATAGGCGGTTCGCCGGTAAGTCTTTACGTTTATGTGGAGGATGTCGATGCATTCACCGAAAAGGCGATCTCCGAGGGGCTCGAAGTCCTTAAGCCGGTCGCCGACCAGTTCTACGGCGACCGCTCGGGGCATTTCCGCGATCCGTTCGGCCACCTTTGGGGCTTTGCGACCCACAAGGAAGACCTGACACCTGAGCAACTGCAAGAACGAGCCGCTGCCGCCCATGGCGGTTGATCGCCGTTTGTAGTGGGTTAAATCCTCACTTACGTTCGGGCTTCTGCATTGAGATGAACACCGGTGACTGGTGATATTTCTTATCGCTGGCACCGGTCACTTTCTTTGTCACTTTCGTCTTCCAGTTCATCAAATAGATGTCGTATCGACCGGTTTTCTCGTCGCGACTGTCGAATGTCAGCCATTCGCCGTCCGGCGACCAGTCATGCCAGCCTTCGTCGAGTTTGCTGTCGGTCAGCTTCCATTGTTTCTTTCCGTCAGGCGTGACAGCGTAGATCGACTGCTTGCCTGACTGATTCGATTGGTAGGAAATAAACTTGTATTTAGCGTTCCAATGCGGCGGGCCTACGTGGTAGCCCGGATCTTTGCCAAGCGGGTCGTTTTTCGGATACGTAGTCAGTTTCTTACGATTCGAACCGTCCGCATCCATTAGATACATTTCCTCGATCTCGGCTCGGTCGGTTCGCTTGTTTTTGAAAACATATGCGATCTTCTTACCGTCCGGCGAAAACGTCGGATCGCGAAATGCTGATTCAACATCTTTTGTTATCTGACGATAGCGCCCGGTGTCGCGTTCAATGATGAAGATTTGAAATCTTATCCCGGTTCCAATGCGTCCGGATACGACAAGCTCGCTGCCGTTATTTCGGCTGCCCATCCACGAATCTTCGAGTTGCAGATTCGATATCCTGCGAACATTTGAACCATCTAGGTCTGCTTCGTACAAAAAGTAACAACGCTTGCAAGCATCGCGGTCGCTGATAAACAGCAGCTTTCCGGGAATCGAATAATACGTCCAAGCAACATCCTTGTGGTTGGTAACATTCGTCAACGAACCGCCATCCGTGCCAATCGTATAAACCTCGTAATCATCGGCCTTTTGGTCTTCGAGAACATTCAAAGCGATCTTGAGGCCGGGCGTTTGACCAGATCCCGCCGTAGCGAGTGCAAGCAAGATAAGTGCAACAATTAGTTTCATGTCAGTAATTTTCAGTGGCATCGTGAATGCGACAGTTTCAGCAGATCAAAAAGTTCATCGTCAAACCGCGTCTTGTCAGTTGCTACGACCATATGCGAAATTCGCGGCATCGGACCCGAGAGTTTCGCCTTTTGAACATTATCGTCAAATGGCCTATCGCCAAGATCGAGACCGATCCGAAGTTCGCCTTTCTTAATGTTAACGGCGGCAAATTCACGGTTCTCCAGTACTGAGACATATGTCTTCTTCGGCAAGAACGTCGCATTCGGGAAGTTCTTCGTGATAAATGCGACGAACTCATCGTAAAGTGTTCGCATATCCTCGTTCTTGCCGAACTGTGCGTCGAGCAGACCGTCCGTACTCTGATAAACAGGCTTTCCACCGTTTGCGTGAATGCCGGCCAGCAGCGAAGCCTGCATGTGGTTGAAATTGTGCTCGTCTTTGAGCCACGCGATCACTTCGTTTCGTTTCTTGCTCCCAAAACCGTCGACGATCTTCAACCATGCGGCAAGATCCTTGCCGGATTCGGCCTCCAAGCCGTCCATGAATTCCTTTTCAAACTCACCTGATGTTTTTTGTGCCATAATTCCTCCGATTCAAACTCAGGTTATCCAAAAAAATCGACCGCGTATTGGAAAAAATTTACCTAACCGACCGGAATGTAATTTTGGTAGTTTGTCTTGATCGTCGAGTATTGCTCAGGCGTAAAACCAGAGAAATGCTTGAAATCACTGATAAAATGCGATTGGTCATAAAATCCGCAATCGAGAGCGATGGTTCGCCAGTCGTGCTCGTTCGAGGCGTCGATCGTTGCAACCGCCTTCTGAAATCGCATTATCTTTAAATAAGATTTCGGCGTAACTCCAACTGCACGACGGAACAATTGGATAAAGTGCTTCTGCGAATATCCGATCTGGTCGTTCATCTTGGCAATGTTGATTGAATCCGGTGTGTTGGTCATTTGCTCGACGGCAAACGCCACGCATGGGTCGACATCCAATTTGGATCGAAATTCGCGAAGGAGAAAATCTTCGACAATGCGAAATCGCTCGTCCGTGTCGCCTGCTCCCAAAAGCCGTTCTCTTAACACCCCAAGCCCTGAACCCCAAACTAGATCGGCATCGACGACGCTATCGGCGATCTCCTGCATCGGGAACGGAAAGAATGGCGCGGCTCGGCCTTTCTTGAATGCGATCACCATCATCTCAGCATCAGTACCAGACGGAATTGTTATCGGCTCAGTTCGCAGTCCCGAGGCCCAAACGCGATTACACGCTTGAATTTCCTTGAGGCTTTCGTTGTCGTATATGAACTGCGGCCGATCGTGAAAGTCGATCAGTATCTCGACATCACCATTAGGCAAAAATCGATCGACACTATGACTGTGTTGGACACCCTTGAAGTAGACAAATAATTCTACGAATTCGTCTAGTGGGGAACGGGGTATATGGATCTGGTAGATCATCATTTGCAAGCCGATTACAGCATGTTACTCCGGATCAACACGTCGTACGAGATTTTCTCCGAGGCTTTCGAGAACGTGCTTCATCTTCTCGTCGGTCATCTCGATGCCGTCTCCGTCAAACTTTTGTCCGACGAATGGCACGGCGACCTCCATCGGCAGCACGTGTATTCCGAGCACTGTCAGCACTCCTCGAAGATGGGCGAGGCACCGCAGTCCGCCGAATTGCCCCGGCGACGCCGTTATCAGTGCGGCGGTCTTGCCTTTGACGGGCTCATACATCCTGAACCTGTCGTTCGCCCGCGATATCCAATCGATCATGTTCTTCAGACCGCCCGGGATCGAGCCATTATACTCAGGCGAAGCGATCAAAAAACCGTCGTGTGCAGCCATCAAGTCTTGCAGCCGAAGTGCATTCGCATCGAATTCGCCATTCTCAATTCCGTCTGCACAAAATATCGGCAACGGAAAGTCGCGTAGATCAATGATCGTGACCTCAGCCCCTGCATTTCGAGCACCTTCAGCCGCGACGGCGAGGACTCGTTTATTAAATGAATGTTCGCGGTAACTGCCGGCGAAACCAAGTATTTTTGGCATATTGGTTAGCAAAGGTCGTCCTTTTCGATCTGCGTTATCTTTTCCACCCGCCCGGCGTGACGGCCGCCTTCGAAATTGGCGGCGAACCACGCTTTAACGATGTCGGGGATGGTGCCCTCGGGTGATGTGCGCCAACCGATCGCGAGCACGTTCGCGTTGTTGTGCTGACGTGCGAGACTAGCGGTTTCGGCGTTCCAGGCGACGGCGGCCCGGATGCCGTGGACCTTGTTCGCCGAGATCGCCATTCCCGTGCCCGAGCCGCAGACCAACACGCCCTGTTGGTAATCGCCGCGAGCGACGGCCTCAGCGACCTTTCGGGCATAATCCGGATAATCTACCGAATCGGTCGAGTATGTACCCATATCGTCATACTCGACGCCGATCTCGTCCAGCGTGTGTTTGATCAGTTCTTTACCTTCAAATCCGGCATGGTCAGCCGCTATCGCGATCTTCATAATTTTAGGTTTGGCTTGAAGAGCAATTTTAACGTTTTAGACACCCTACGTAAAACCTGAGCCGCCGCCGAACATTACTTGACGAAATTTACACTTGTTTATGCAAGAAATTCCCGCTCCGACGTTCTATTACAAAAAACCAACGGAGGATGACCATGAAAACTAGACTTGCTCTGATCGTAACGATGCTCCTGCTCGGGACCTCGATCTCGGTATTTGCCGCCGGCAAAACCGCGAACGAACTCGTTGAAGCGGCCATTTCGCCCGATAATGACGAGGCGGCGGCGGCCATTAAGCAGCTTCGCTCGATGGGCCAGACCGGACTTGACGCTCTATTTGTAAAATACCGCTCCGAGATCGACCGGTTTGCCAAAACCGGCGAGGTCACGCCTGATTGGCTCCGCGTGGCAGCCGCGATCGACACCGTCGGCATGCAAAAGGACGAGTACGCGGCCCAACTCTACTGGTTCACCGATATCAATGCGGCCAAGAGCGAGGCAGCCCGGCGAAACAAGCCGATCCTCAGCCTTCGCCTATTGGGTAATCTGAATGAGGAATTTTCGTGCGCCAACAGTCGCCTTTTCCGGGCGATCCTGTATCCAAATGCGGCGATATCAAAGTATCTTCGCGAAAACTACATTCTCCATTGGCAATCGGTCCGGCCGGCACCGCGTATCACGATCGATTTCGGCGACGGACGCAAGATCGAGCGCACGATCACCGGCAACAGCATCCATTACATCCTCGACAAGAACGGCGACGTCATCGACGCACTGCCCGGCCTCTATACGCCCGAGATGTTCCTGAGCTATTTGACTCGGGCAAATGAGCTGATCAGATCGATCGGTTCGATGGACGCCAAGTCACGCATGGCCGCACTGCTCAAGTACCGCGCCGACAATTTTGCGAGGATCAAGCGGGAACGCGAAGCTGCGATCGCCAAGGCCGGCGTCGA
>JAIBCA010000129.1 GCA_019694345.1 Pyrinomonadaceae bacterium
GAACTTACGACCTGATGATTACAAATCAACTGCTCTACCAACTGAGCTACACCGGCGTGTGCGGATGACCGCAAGCGAAAATGATAGCAAATTGTCTATTTGGTGTCCAAACGATCGCGGCCGAAAAAGTGTTCAACGATGAAAAAACTTGTTGACCTTTTCACAAGAAAACTGCTATGATCTAAGGAGTCTGATGGTCTGCTTATCGACCTCGCCCGCACTTATTGTTCTTGATGATCATAATCGACTCACCCATACCTGAGTAGACAAAAAGGAGAAAACCGTGAATTTCCAAACATTTTGTAAGAGAAGTTTTTTTGCCGGGTGCATACTTGCCGCGACGTCGGCCCTAATTGTATTCGGTCAAACGCCGAAAGCGACCCCAACGGTCATAATGGGCGAGGCGGCAAAGCCTAAGGCGATCGCGGGCAATACCAATCTGTATTGTGCCGGCTATATTCAGCAAAGCGCGATGGCGACAGGCAACCGGATCATCGGCGGCAGTTCCGAGGCCGAAACCTATAATTTCGATGAAAAGGATCTTCTCTACATTAATATGGGTTCGGATAAGGGAGTGAATGTTGGCGATACGTTCGCGGTCGTTCGTCCCCGAGGAGAAGTGAACAGCCGCTGGTCAAATAAGACCGATCTTGGATTCTACGTTCAGGAACTCGGCATGGTCGAGGTCGTACGCGTTAAGGCCGATCACTCGGTAGTACGAGTAAAGGTTTCTTGCGACAGTATTCATGTCGGGGACATCGTGCAACTGACAGCAAAACGCGTAAGCCCGATCGCAAATATCGGCCGCCAGCTCGATCAGTTTGCGGATCCGTCCGGAAAGGCGCGCGGCAGGATCCTTATGTCACGTGACGGAGCAGAGATGCTCGGACGCGACTTCATTGCGTACGTTGACCTTGGTACCGATGATAATACTCAGGTCGGCGATAGGCTGACGGTATTTCGCCCACTCGGGAAAGGCAATATAACCCAGATCCCGCAAAAGGAGGCTGTAAGCGCCCGGGACGAGAGTTTCCAAAGCGATGTTTATCGCGGCGGCAAATTCTCAAATCAGGCTCAACGGCGAGACGGCGATAAGGCCGAAGGACGTGTCGTCACTTCGTTCGAGGCTAAGCAAGGCAGGCCGGAACTTCGAAAGGTCGTTGGCGAGGCGGTCGTACTCAATGTCAAGGAGCGAACGGCAACCATCGTAATTACCAAGACAGCCCAAGAGGTTCACACCGGAGACTGGGTCGAGATACAGTAGGCGGAAAACGCCGATCAACGGAAAAGCGGGTCGTATTCTGATACGGCCCGCTTTATTTTTGTATATCCGGTCTTTCAAGGGCAAGTCGTTTTCGTTCGACGAAAAAGTAAGAAAAATAATCCCACATTGACCAGATCGAGGTGATGACGGCGATCCAGAGTGCCCCGCGGCCGACCAGATAGCCGAAAACCTTCCAATCATTAGCAGTTATGGCAAAATTTGCAAGATCGGCAAATGCTACCCGAACCTCTTCGACCTTCCAGAACATTGCCGGGTAATCGAGGCCAAAATTGGACACCGGCGGGGTGCCATTGGCCGCCGCGACCAGAAGAGCGACGACCGCGACACATTGCGCCCACATTTTGATCTTGCCCAGATTCTGAGCCTGAATTACCACACCTTCGCTCGCTGCGACCGACCTGAGGCCGGTAATGATGAATTCGCGGCCGAGGATCAGTACGACCGCCCATGACGGAGCGAGGTGCTTTTCGACCAGTACGATCAACGCCGCCGAGATCAGAAGTTTGTCGGCGATCGGATCCAGAAATTTGCCGAGTGTTGAAACCTGATTTCGTCGACGGGCAAGTTGGCCGTCCAAGATGTCAGAAAGCGACGCGATCAGAAAGATCACAATGGCGAGAGCATATCCGCTGATACCGAACCACTTTTCGGCCACGGGCGTCAACAAAACGACCACCAGAAGCGGCACGATGACTATCCGGCCCAATGAAATGTAATTCGGCAGATTCACAACTCTTCTTTAGAGTTTATGCCGACAAAGGATAAACATCAAGAATTTGGTTTTGTGAACAAAAAAAAGGACGGCCGGAGGCCGTCCTGATCCTGATAGGTTCCGATCTGCTATTAGGGAAGGAAATTAAGCTGCGAGAATGTTCCCGGAAAGTTGACCAGATTCGGAAAGACCGAAGCCTGATCCGAAGGCGAGAGACCGAACCAGCGAGCAAACGTCGAAGCGTATTGGTCGACCGATGTCGTCGGGATCCATCGTCCGCGGGGAGCGGTGCCGGAATCGGTATCGTCGAGGCCGCCCTGGACGAGTGTCGGGAAGTAAGTTCCGGTCCCGTCGGGTCGCAGGCTGCCGTAAAAATCACCGCCCAGCACCGAACCGCCCATTACGAACATATGGTTGCCCCAGGCGTGATCAGACCCGACAGTCGCTCCGGAGCCGGCCGGATTGAGTGTGCGCCCAAAGTCCGACAGCGTGAACGTCGTGACGTCGTTGCTGACGCCCTGAACGACCATTTCGTCGTAGAATGCACGCATCGCCTGACTGAACTGCGTAAACAAATTGACCTGTCCGGTCAACTGACTGGTATGCGTGTCGAATCCGCCGATCTGGACATAGAAGATCTGACGGTTGACGTTCAGGTCAAGGCGCTTTTTGATGAGGCGAGCGACCTGCTTGAACTGACGTCCGATACTCGTCGCGGGGAATGTGACGGTAACTTCCTGCGATGTTTGAAGTGCGGCGTTAGCCTGCATTGCGAGGTCGGTCACATGGCTCGCGGCCGCAATGTAATTGGCCGAAAGGTCCTGCTGACGAAGTGCGTTGAAGGCGTTTAGCCTCGCCAGCGTCGAACCGGTCGGGGCCGTTCCGAATCCGGCCGGATTCAGAACGTTGGCGAGCGAGGTGTTCGAGTCGGCTATCGCCAGCGGCAGCGTCGTTTGACCGGCCGTAAAAAGCTGTGAGCCGGCGATCGACGTGACCATCGGTATCAATCCGGTCGGATTGTTGGCCGTGTTCATTCGATCGGCGAGTTTCCCGCCCCAGCCGGTAAAGGCTTGAGTGTTTGAAATGCTTGTTTGAGCCTGGTTAACCTGATCCGAATGAGAAAAGAGCTGGTACGGCTTCTGAAAAGCGGAGCTCTGATATTGAGCTTTGGTCAAAGGCCTCACGAGATTACCTACATTCGGGACGATCGCCAGTTTTCCGAGTCCGTACAACTCGTGTATGCCGTTGTTGACGATCGTGGTTCCGTTTATCGTCTGTGGTCCAAGTGACGGATGCAGGCCGTAGGTCAAATTGCTGATCCGGGGAACCGAGATCGGCAAAAGCTGTGCTTGCGGTATTGCCAGCCCTTGAGTGTTTCTGGCAGTCGCGTAAGCGTCATAGTTACTGACCGTCGAATCGCTATGGTTTGGAATGACCATATTGTTACCGTCATTGCCGCCCGACCAAAACAATAGAACAAGTGCCTTGTACGAGTCGCCGCCGGCCGACTGACTATCGATCACCCGTTGAGCCATCGCGCTCATCGCTCCGAGGTGATGCATCTGTGTCGCGAGTGCGACCATGCCTAGGGCGCAGCCGCCTGATTTTTTCAAAAAGTCACGTCTTGTTTCTTTCATTGATGTCACCTCTGTACTTGATATTGTGATGATGTCGCCACAAGGTAGATCGCCTGTCGAACGCGTCCGAGATTGTCCGTTGACACCACGCTCGTGACCGCCGGCAGTATAGTCGCCTTCATTTGAGCCGACATCGTACCGTGCAACATTCGATTATTGAGTTCGTCAAGAAGCAGATTGCCGGTCGCGTCTGAAGCAGAAATTGCGATCAGGTCGCCGAAATCGAGCGTTGTGCCGTTTGGCGAGTTTGGAACACTCACAGGTACCGGAGCACTGGTCGGGCTGGGAACCTGGAGCGTAGAAAACACAAAACGGTTAACGAAGTTGGTTCGGCCGATCGACGTTCCTGTGGTCATGATCGCAAACTCGGGGCCGAGCAGTGTGGTGCCGGGCACCTTGTAGTCGGGTGGATAGAAGTTGAAGACCGTTGGCGACATGAACGGCGTTTGAGCCATTCCGGTAAATTCGGCCCGTCCAACGAGGTAGCCGTCAGATTGGCCGAGGCCGTCGGCGGATCGTACGTTAAATGCCCGGAGAATGTTCGTGGCAAACAAAACCGGTTCACGGAGTTTGCCGTAATTCGGATCGGTCTTGACGTTGCCGCGAGCCTCTGGGTCGAGCAGGATCGCCCTGATGACCGCTTTCATGTCACCCCGTACACCGGAACCATTGTCGTTAAAAGCGGCGGCGACCCGGCCGACATACGCAGGTGTCGGGTCACTTGTGACCAACTGCTGGATCAGGGTCTTGCCGATGTAAGGACCGACATTCGGGTGATTGAAAATATTGTCCAGAGCCTGGTTCATCGAGTTGTTAGCATATGTCTCGATGTTTGGCAGCGTGGTACAGTTCGTACAAGCCGCGACATTCGTAGTGGTCGAACCCGGATAAGTCAGAAGTGTCTTTGCCGTCAGGTCGTGGCGATTGTTTCCCACCGTCGTGACGCCAGCGTTGATTAGCAACGGGTCGATGAAGTTGACCGTTCCAACCGCCAGATTCGGGCACAGTGCGGGCGTCTGGCAGAAGCCCCATCCGGTCAGTACCTTGGTCAAATTGTTGACGACATTTTGATCGTAGGTCGGGATCGGGTTGTTGTTGCCGTCAAGCATCAGCGTGCCGTCCTGATTCAGCATGAACAGCCCGATCGAAAACAACTGCATTATCTCGCGGGCATAGTTCTCGTTCGGATTGGTTCGCGTACTGATCGCCATGTCGAGATAGCCGCCCATCGCCGGATTGAGCGTCATATCTTTCATCAAGTTTCGAAAGTTCCCGAAAGCATGCTTGGAAAGTACTTTGTGATACTCGACCATGTGGCGTCCCTGCTGTACGTCCACACCTGAGGTCACCCAGATCTGATTAAGTGCCCAAGAGACCCGATGGCGAAGCTGGGCATCGCCATAGAACGCCTCACGGAAAAACCATATTTGCGGCTGATACATCGAATAGGTGTCGCGGACGCAGGTGACCGGCACGTCATCAGCGCCACCGTCGCATAACGGGTCAGCGCCGATATTTGCGGGTTTGAGCGGCTGATTCGGGTACGGATTCGAGGCCGCCGGATACGGAGCCTCAAATTGCTCGGTCAGCCACGTTCGGAGCCCGATCCGCCGGATCCTTGCATCAAGAGCCGGCGTGGGGCCGAACGTTGCCTGTTCGAGGAACCGCATACGGTCGCCAGACCAGCGATATCCTACAAAATCGGGCGTATTCGGCGTTTGGATCGCGCCCTTGGCCGATCTTGAGCCGTTCGAGCCGACAGTCGTCGGAACCGAACCGGGAGCATCGGCCACGTTGCCGCCGATCTGCCCGAGCCCCAAACGAACCTGGTTGCTGCCGAGACCGCGCCATGTCAACTGGATCAAGATATCGCCATCCGGCTCAGGGGCGGACCAATAACCGATCTCATCGGTCAGTTCTGCCGTCAATGCGTAGATCCCTGATGTTCCCTTGGTGATCTGTTCAATGGCGACGACCGGGAAACGGAATTGCCGGCCATTTTTGTCAGTGGCGTAAACGCGAAAAGCATTGGCGCCCTCGCCCGGCAAAAGGCTGATATTCGTCGCATACAAGACAACGCGCGAACCGAGCGCGAAAGCTCGCGGTTCGGACTTTGCAATTTCGGTCGAAGACTTCAATGTGCCGTCTGTTGCGATGGCCCTGGTCGAGGCGGCCTCGGTGATAAGCACCGGCGTTGGTGAATTAGGGTCGGGGTCTTCCTGAGCAAATGCGAATGCGACGATCGCCGACATTACCAATGTAATTGCCGTCAAACGCTTCGCTGAACTCGCGATCCAGCTATACATAACCGTTTCCTCCTAAGGACTGAAAAAGAATTGTCTTCGAATCGAAAAGGCGCAAAGGGAGTTTCGCCGTTAAAAAATGTTTTACCGATACAGAATACATTATTGAACAAAGAAACTCAATCAATAATTTTGGCAGCTCACCATTGAGCTTTGATCAATATCTACGTTAGACGTGGACAAGTTCGATTTGGTCGAAAAACATGATCACATTCTCATGATCAAAATGCGTTCGGTTCAGTGAGGGGAATATCGTCTGCAACACCAAGCCGGGCAACCCACCAATTCTTGTCTGAGCTCCTCAAGACATACCAAGTCACATTGCTCGGACGAAACACAGCGATATCGGTACGGCCATCGCCATCGTAATCGCCGGGAACGGGCTTGTCACCGTCGATCCCGAAAACGGTTTCAAGGATCTGGCCGCTGGAGCTTCGTCTCGACCTCCAAACAAGTCGGCCGCCACTGAACTGCCCACCGGCGAAATCGGTCATGCCGTCGCCATCATAGTCGCCCGGTATCGGAAAGTCGACGTTGAGATAGGCGACAATGTCAGGTTGGGTGTAACCTCCGGACATAGGCGAAGTCCATACCTCGAATCGAGCATTCCGTTGCCTATCCGGGGCCCGCGTGAGCACAGCAACATCGCTGGTGCCGTCATTATCGTAGTCACCAAAGGCAGGCGTTCGTTCGAGCGACTCATCGTCACAACCGCCCATTACGTCTTTTTGAACGAGATTTTCGCCGTCCTTAATCAGGACACCGTAAACACTACATGGTTTGTTCGGGTCCGACTCGTCCGTTCGAAAGGTATAAACAGCGAGGTCTGCTTCGGGGCCGCCGACAAAATTTCGATTTGCGATACCACCGTAGCCTTTATGATAGGTCACTGTCGAGCCGCCGCCCGAGTAAGCGATCCAATAGTCGCTGGCCTCCCATGGAAATTTCAGATCCGAGTCCCAGCTTCGGAAAATGGCCAAGTCCGTTACGCCATCATTGTCATAGTCTGCCGGGGCCGGCCGATCGCCGCCAAGTCCCCATGAACGGGCAACTATATGGCCCGAAAGGCTGCTGAGATAAAAAAAGCAGGAATTACCACGCTCAAATACGGTCCATGTGCCGGCACGGTAAACAGCAATATCGGTCTTACCGTCGCCGTCAAAATCAAAAGCGACACTTCGGTCACTCGCTCCAATGTGAATCACCATCGACACACAAATGCCAGCCACAAGGGACCAGCTGAACATCAAGCGAGCGACTTTCCGCCAAATTCCAGAGAAAGACAAGATCGGCTTGTTCATTGAAAATATGTCCAAAATCTATAACATGTTCAATATTCAGTCAATGTTCGTCCATTTGGTTTCACTTTCGTTATGACAACATTCGTTATCGGCGTTCCGCCGGATTTTTCGTTCCGTTCCACCGTTCGCAGCCACGGTTGGTACGACCTTTCGCCGTTTCAACTTGAGGACGGGCGTTTGACTTTTGTTGTCTCGCGCGGCCATGACGGCCGGCCCGTCACCGTACACGTGAGCGAGCATCCCCGGGGGCTTGAGATCGAGGTTCCCGAGGGAATCGACATTGACGGGATCAAAGCCGATGTGGGCCACATCCTTCGGATCGATGAGGACCTTGCAGATTTCTATTCTCGTATAGAACAAACAAACGAGATAATGTGGGCAAAGCGTTACGGTGCCGGCCGCCTGCTTCGGTCATCAAGCGTTTGGGAGGATCTTGTAAAAACGATCTGCACGACGAACTGTTCATGGTCGCTAACACGGATAATGGTCTCAAATCTGGTCGAAAAGCTGGGCAGCGAAACAAACGATGGCAGGCGGTCGTTCCCGACTCCTTCGGCAATGGCAGCTATGCCCGAGTCGTTTTACCGTGACGAAGTGAGGGCCGGTTACCGGTCGCCGTATTTTATCGAACTCGCTCGCGCGGTGGACTCGGGCACCACCGAACCGGAAGCGTGGCTGACTTCAGAACTCTCTACATCGGATCTAAAGAAGGAGATGAAACGGGTGAAAGGAGTGGGCGATTATGCAGTAGAAAATCTCCTGAAGCTGGTTGGCCGTTACGACGGGCTGGCACTCGACTCTTGGTTGAGAGCCCAATTTTACACGAAACACAACGGCGGTAAAAAATGCAGTGACGGCAAGATCGCCCGCCATTACCGCAAGTATGGCAAGTGGCAGGGTCTTGCGATCTGGTGCGATATGACAGAAAGTTGGTTCGATCAGGATCAGGCAAACCCTATTTGACGTGATCTCTAAACCCTTTTTGCGTAGTAAGTTACAGTTTTCTTTCGCGTCCGGGCTTTTCAACATTTTCCCGACTTTTCATGCGCGGCGGTCGTCTAAGTCCCGAAGCGAGATTCTCGCTTGGATTAATAATTTCTGTTTTGAAAATAGGAGAATGTATGAAAAGGAAACTAATAGTGCGGTCGTTGATCGGGTTGTCGGCATTAGTGATGCTCCTGGCCCTTGCGGATAGCGGGAGTGCCCAACGGAAACGTGAGACACGTGGCCGCGGAATGACAAAAGCACAGGTCAAAATCGTGATAAACCGAGTCGAGGACCGCGTCGATAATTTTGTGAAAAACTTCGATAGGTCGCTTGACCGGAGCAAACTTGACGGTACGTCTCGCGAGGATTGGCTGATGAACCGTGCCCGCGACCTCGAATCGGCGACAGACGAGCTTTCGCGGGAATTCGATCGGCGGGATATCTGGGCTGAAAACAAGGAAGAGGTCAGAAAGTGTCTCAAGATCGCAAGCGATATTGATCACAACATTAGGCGAAATAGATACGGCTCTGCAACCGAATCTAACTGGAGCCGTGTTCGATATGAATTGAATACCTTGGCCGATATCTACAATCTGCCGAAAGTTAGCTCGATGGTTTACGGCTAGAACATTGTCGTCGATCGATGCGTATCAAATGACAGGCGTCAAAAGCCTGTCATTTTATTTATTCGCGAGCCCGTTTTCGTAGTATCATAGGCGAATCCTGAGGCGGAGACAGTTTTAATGATCGAGACCGGAAAGACATTGCAAAATCGCTATCGGATCGATAAGCAGATCGGTCAAGGTGGAATGGGAGCGGTTTATGTCGCGACCGACGAACGGTTTAACAGCATGGTCGCCATCAAAGAGACCCTTTGCATGGACGACAACTTTCGTAAAGCGATCGAGCGTGAAGCAAGGCTGCTCAATAGCCTCAAGCATGCGGCACTACCGCGTGTTTCCGATCATTTCGAGGAAAATGACAGCCAATTTCTGGTGATGGAGTTCATTCCGGGCGATGATCTCTCATGCATTCTCGAGACAAAAGGGGAGCCATTCGAGGTGGTTCAGGTCCTAAAATGGGCGGATCAATTGCTCGATGCTCTCGACTTTCTGCACAATCAGGAGATTCCGGTCGTTCATCGCGATATTAAACCGCAAAATCTTAAGGTCACTCCGCAAGGCCAGGTTATTCTGCTTGATTTTGGGCTGGCCAAGGGAAACCCGACCGACGCCGGCCACCAGACAGCAGCAAAGAGCATTTTTGGATATTCGCGAAACTACGCTTCGCTCGAACAGATACAAGGCACGGGAACCGATCCGCGAAGCGATATCTATTCGCTGGCGGCGACGCTCTATCATCTTTTGACCGGGATCGCCCCGGAGGACGCGTTAACCAGGGCGATGGCGGTGTTGAGTCAAAAACCAGACCCGCTTGTACCCGCAAGTGCGGTGAGGCCGGAGATTCCGGCGGGTGTAGCCGGAGTGCTGCAGAAAGCTCTCGATCTCAATGCCGGTGAGCGACCTCACACTGCTCGTGAGATGCGGCAAATGCTCTCAAATAGTGAAAATTATGCCTATCTGGCGTCTGCGGCTACAAATACTGCTGATGTGACTGAGCTCCACGTCTTTGCTCAACCGACACGTCTGATGCCCGGGCAGACACACGCAGCGAACGCTCCAAACGCAGATATCAAGACGGAGGTAATGGCCGCTGATCTGTCGCAGGTCACATCAGTTCGAGGGCTATCATCGGCTGTTTCGCCGGCACAAGGCGTGACATCATCAGCGAGCGGAAATGCAACCGCTGCTCCGAAAAATAGCCGCGGCGTCGTTGTTTCGGCGGTGGCGGTCGCATTTTTGGCGGTCATTGGACTTGCGGGTGGCGGGGCATATCTCTACGACCCGACGATCTTTGGATCTGGCAGTGATGCCCGACCGGGAACAACAAACACAAAGACCTCGTCCGAAAGAAACGCGATCGATCCTGACTCGTCGCGAAGCACGATCGGGAATACTGCGATCGACGGCAACGTGCAAGCCCAATCGTCAGCTAACTCGGCCCCGTCGACCTCTGAAAAGGAGAGGTCCGCTGATGTTGCCGGTAAGCAGCCGAACACCCCAAAGACAGCAAAGTCGGCAACCGAAGGTGATCCCAATGCAGGTGATTCGACGATCGACATTCAGTCACCGCCCGACGAGGACCTGCCTGAAAACATGGTAATAACCCGGAAGAACCCTGACGGAACAACCACAACGATGCGTATCAATAAGCCTGGACAGCCTCCGCCCACCGGCATCCGTCCGGAGCCTAAAACTGACGGCCCGATGATCAACGGTATCGATATGAGCAAATTGACGCCGGCCCAACGACGGAAGTTGCGCGATGCGATGCGTCGGGCAAACGGGGTCCCGCCGGGTATCCGGCCGCCATCGCCACCTAAATACTAAGGCATCTGTTGAATCTTATTCCTGCCGGCGATCGTCTTTTCAAGCGATACGGTTAGTTGTTCGATCACTTCATCTTTGGATCTGCCTGTTGCGCTCGGTAGTTCTATCGGCGGATGGTAGGTTATGATCACCCGTCTGAATATTTTGGGGTACCTCTGTGACTGAGGCCAGATCCGGTTGCCGCCGCTGACCGTCACCGGCAGGATCGCAACGCCGGCCTGTACAGCCAATCTTGCGGCACCTTGCTTAAATGGAAGCATCTTGCCGTTCGCAAATTCGCGTTCGCCCTCAGGAAATATGATCACCGCCGCCCCGTCGCGCAGCGATCGCAACGCGACTTTTATCGTCGATACGCTGAGGCCGTCTGTCTGTTTTACCGGATACGCCCCGAGAAATCTGATCACCGGGCCAATTATGGGCCAATGAAATGCCTTTTCGATCGCGAGATAGCGCACACGCCGACCTATCGGGATGCATATCCATACCGGATCGACGTAGGTTTGATGATTAGAAGCGATGATAATGCCGCCGGAGGATTCGGGCGGAATATTCTCCTTACCTTCGAACCGTACGAACCAGAGCGGCTTGCTGATCAGATATGCCAAAAGCCGTACTGCGGCGACGGCGATCTTCGGTGGATATCTTTCTGGCGTCGGTTGAGTCACAAAAAAGGCCGGAGATATGCTCCGACCTTTCAGATTAGGGTCAATACCGTAGAAGTTCAAACCCCGATGGCGTGTATTCCGCTGCGGCGGG
>JAIBCA010000164.1 GCA_019694345.1 Pyrinomonadaceae bacterium
AATACTATGGATATATCGATAGGCCAGCAATTTTCAACCTCCCGGGAGGTCACGGACGAACTCGTCCGTAAATTTGCCGATGTATCGGGCGATTACAACCCGATCCACCTCGACGAAGAATTTGCAAAAACTACGCGCTTCGGTCGCCGCATCGCACATGGCATGCTCAGCGGTGCGTTCATCTCGGCCGTTTTGGGAAATGAGTTCAAAGGGATCAAGATAGTTTATCTTTCGCAGACCCTGAGATTCACGGCACCGGTCTTTTTGGGCGATACGGTCACGGCAACGGCCACGGTCACTGCGATCCGCGAGGACAAAGGCGTCGTCACGCTCGAGACGGTATGTACGAATCAAAACGGTGAGATCCTTGTCAAAGGAGAGTCTGCCGTCATGATCTTGCCGGAATAGAACTTATGAAGCTTCGCGCCTTCTAGTATGCCTGCCTTTGGGCAGTTTACCTTCGGGTGTTGCCCCAAGACCGGACGTTGAGCGGACCGTCATCGACTTTCGAGCGCCGCGGCCTAAATGGTATCATCTGACTGTCCGCTTTGATTATCCTATGTCATTGATGCTGCAAGAGATCGCCGAGCAACCGTTGGTGCTCGAACGAACCATTACGGGCGAGCGAGCCAAGATCGACCGTCTCGGAACATTTCTCAAAGGCCGCGATATCGACCTTATCGTACTTGTCGCCCGCGGAAGCTCAGACAACGCTTCCCTATTTGGCCGCTACCTTCTTGAGGTAACGACCGGTATCCCGGTTTCGCTGTCCGCCCCATCGGTCTTTACGCTCTACGGCGCCAAACTCGACCTCAGCCGAGCGCTCGTGATCGGCGTTTCGCAGTCAGGTGAAGGATCGGATATCAATCTCGTGCTCGAGAGCGCCAAGACGTCAGGTGCATTTACCCTCGGGATCACAAACGAGGCCGACTCGACCATGGCAAAGATCGCCGACGAAACGCTCTTGATCCACGCCGGACGTGAACGATCCGTCGCCGCCACCAAGACATACACCGGCCAGATGCTGCATTTCTACCTTCTGGCATCTATACTCGGCGATCGAAAGCTCGACTACGAGCGAATCCCGGCCTTTACCGAAAGTGCTCTTTCGCTCAAGGATCGGGTCGAAACGCTGGTCGAGCGATATGTTTTCATGGAAAACTGCGTCGTGGTCGGCCGCGGGATGAATTATGGCAACTCGTATGAGCTCGCGCTGAAACTAATGGAAACCTGCTACGTCGTTGCCGAGCGGTTTTCGTCAGCTGACTTTTTTCACGGGCCGCTCGCGATCGTCGAACGCAGGTTTCCGGTAATAATGTTTGCCCCGAACGGCGTGACGAAAAAGAGCAATTTGGATCTGTTGGACAATTTGCGGGAACTGCACGCCGATTGTCTTGCGATCACCAATGATCCGGAGATAGCGGCGATGTCGCCGAAGAGCCTGCAGCTTTCGCCCGAGATCGACGAATTTCTGACACCGATCCCGTTCATTGTCCCGGCACAGCTTTTCGCGGCATACCTCTCGACGGCAAAGGGCCTTGACCCGGATGCTCCGCGTTCGCTGAAAAAGGTGACGAAGACCATCTAGGCACGGATCGGCAAAACTACACTGATGCGACGGAACACATTCGGAAAATTGTTGATGTTCGTCATGCTGCTCGTCGGCGGCTCGGCATCAGCACAAAACCGGCCGTGCGCCGTCGATCCACTGACGCTTCAGTTTGAGGGCACTCCGGTCGAACAAGCGAAGTGTCTTCTTCGGCCAAATGGCTACGGCGGCATCCTCGGCCCGGCACTTGCCAAACTCCCGGCACCGTTGGAGAGGTCGATCGGGACAAGGGTCAATGTCTCCTTACAAAAGCTCGCAAAATATCTGGCTAAGCTCAATATAAGCGAATCCGATATCGGCGGTCCGCTGGACGGAGCTCTGGCCGAGGCACAGCTGCCGAACGGACAGATCGTGCCGTCGATGTATTTTGTTATCCACGACACTTCGACCCCGAATCTCAAGGACGAGATATTCCCCGTCGAAATGGACACTAACGCTGCATGGCGTGGCAACAAGCTTTCGGTCTGGATGAACTCGCCGGTCGCTCACGTCTTCGTCGCGAGGACCGGTGATTCGATCACCGCGACACCGTTCAGCCGGAGTGTGACAAAAGGCTGGGGAACAAAGTTTGCCCGTGAAAGGCTAAGATCAGAAGCGAAGGGTCTGCAGCTTCATATTGAGTTGGTACAGCCGCGAAAGCGTGATCCGCGTTCGTCAAATCCGGATAACGACCTGATCGCCCCCGATCCGGGCTTTTCAAAGGCTCAGTATGACCGGCTCGCCATTTTGTACCTGGCGGCATCGGTCAGACGCGGAGCGTGGATGGTTCCGGCATATCATTCGGCCGTCGATGCCGGCATCAAAGATGCCCATGACGACCCGCAAAATTTCGATCTGGCCAAGTTCGCGTCGTCGCTCGAATACCTGCTCAAAGCCGTTAGATAGACAACCGTATGGCAGAAGCCACGCCAAATACGCTGCTGCTATTCCGAAGATCTGCGTGGGCGGCGGCCGTTCTGCTGATCATTTTTGCGGCGACGATGAAGCCCTTCCTGTTCGTCGCCGGTCAGCGATCGAGCCCGCCCGACATTCTGTTCCCCGCCGCATTCGGTTTGATGCTGGCGGCGGTGGCCGCCCGGCAGCTTCGGCTTCGGTTCGATCCGGCATTTGTCTGTTTCGCGGCCTATTTTGCCGCGATGCTTATCTCGAGCATCTTTTCGGTCGATCCGCGAACAAGCTATCTGCGGCTGGCGGGCGAACTGTACTTGATCGGTCTGGCCGCTTTGATAATTGTCCAGTTGGATAGTGAATCCCGCCTCAGACACACGGTTTACGCGTGGCTCACAGGTACGTCTATCGCCGTGGTGATCGCGTTCATCTCGGCGGCTTTGTATTTTCTCAGCCCCGACAACTGGCTGCTTTCCCACACTCTCTACACGTTTGGGGCGGTGCCGGCCGTCAATTTTCCGCGGATCTCCTCGACCATGGTCTCGGCAAGTATGTTCTGCAACTTTCTCACGGTCAGCGTCGCTTTTTCCTTCTTGGCCAAAGAAAAGCGTTGGATCGGCAAATTGATGTTCGGGTGTCTGATCGCCGCGATCGTGCTCGCGGCACTTTCGACCATTTCGATCGGCATCGGCGGCATTGCTCTCGTAACATGCATCTGCGTCTATTTGACCGAATATTCGAACAGGCCGCGACTTGCCAAAGCGACTCTGGCAGCGGGGATCACGGCCGCGGCCATGTTCTGGATGCTGAGCTTTGCAGCACTTAAGCCGCACTCAACATCGCCGTTTTCGATCTCTCTTCCGATCGTCGGCAGCGTGCAGCCTTCATCACGAACGCTCGTATGGATATCCTCTCTCAAAACCTTTGCCAACGACCCGTTGACCGGCAAGGGCCTGGGACAACCGGCGTGCGCCGTTTCGTTCGAGAATACCGACGGTTCCTATAGCATGCTCACCGACGCTCACAACATCTATTTGAGTGTGGGTGCCCAAAACGGCATTTTAGGCGTTGCCGCACTGATCGCACTTTGCTTCTACTTTTGGCGGATCGGGCGGCGGTCGGGTGATATCGGCGTCAAACTGATCTGGGCGGCATTCGTGTCGGCCTTCTTGTATCAGGGAATGGTCGGTGCGTACGAGGACGCCCGTCATCTCTGGGTTTTGATCGGAATTCTGGCAGCGGCCTCAAAACTCAGAGGCGGCACGGAGCAGGGCCTCGCGCATGGCACCGGCATTCGACCAGCGTAATTCGACCTGTTTAGCGAGTGCGGTCTCAAAGACGGCGGCGATCTTGATCGGAATATCTGGCACCCTTTGCATGATCGGGATGATCGGCTTTTCGAAGATGGCTTTTACGGTTTCCGAGATCCCGGCCTTTGGCCCGATATCGAGCGCATGGGCACCAGTCAAAAGACTGTATGCTGTCATACCGACAGCGTAGAGGTCCGATGGCGGCCGAACTTCCTTAAAATCCCTGACCTGCTCAGGCGGCATATACGCGATCGTACCGGCCACGTCGCCGACCATCGTGACCCCGCTCATCCCGGTCTGCTTGAAGCTCTTCGATAGACCGAAGTCGGTGAGCTTTGCCTGCGCATGCGGAAATTCCCCTTCGATCAAAATATTCTGTTCCTTGATGTCGCGATGGACAAACCCGAGCGAGTGGGCAAAGTCGAGCGCCGCCAACGTCTGCTCGATTATTTGAACGACCTCGCGAAAATTCATTTTGCCGCCCCGATGCTTTGCCAGCCGCGCAGCATCCATTCCCGAGATGAATTCGGTCACCAAATAAACAATGCCGTTGTGGGTTCCGTGCTCTATGTAGCTAACGATATTCGGATGCCGAAGGGCCGATGCCACCTCGATCTCACGCAGAAATCGCTTCAGCGACTGCTCGCTGACCGCAACCTCGGGCAAGAGCGTCTTGATCGCCACGGCCTGGCCTGTCTTCTCCGAACGGGCGAGCATCACGCTGCCCATTCCGCCCTGGCCGATAACGCGGATCATCTGATAGTTCGGTATCGGCTGGGGATTCTTTTTTAACCGCTCGCGGCAATCGTCGCACACATATGTGAGTTTGGCCTGTGGATTCGACGCCTCGACGTTCGCCGGGATCCCGCAGTTGAGACACGACACAGTTACCAGTGATGGATGCGTTTGTCCGGCGGTCCCGGCAGATACCGATTCCTCGGCGGGATCGGCCGCGACATCGACCTCGAGCACCGTTTCGCCGCCCTGGATCCGGTCGCCGCTCTTCAAATAGGCCGTTTCGACCCGAAGGCCGTTGACGAACGTGCCGTTCGTAGATCCAAGGTCCCTCAGGAACGCCTGCGGCGGAGCGATCTCGATCAGGCAGTGATGACGCGAGAAAAATCGATCCTGCGGAAGACAGAACTGCGCGTCCTCGCTCCTACCGATCATGAAGGTATCGTGTTGATCGAAGGTAAAGGAACGCCCCGTCTGTGGGCCCGCGATGACGTTTAGGCTGACTCGCATCGGCTAGATTATAAATGATTTACGGCTATCTGGCTATTAATCCCAAGAATAGGAATACCATCGAGGCCAAAAACGTAACGACACCCAGGACCATACCGCCGATCGCAAGTCCGCGTCCGCTGTACCGGCTCGGGTCGTTATCCGCGTTCTTCATACCCAGAAATCCCACGATCGCCGCCGGAAGGCCAAGCCACACGCCGCCATAGCAGCACACCATGAAAAACGCGAGAATGCCGAGCACCAGCGAGATCGTCGGCAGGGTCTGATCTTTGGACTGCGAAAATCCGGGGTTATTGAATTGCGGTTGAAGGTTTGACTGATCCTGCCACATTATCGGCGGCTGCGAAGCCTGCGGCTGCTGCCAGTTGGTGGGATTGGTGGCACGCGGGTCATTCATCATCACCGTCGGCGGTGAATCGTCGAACGGGTTTGAACGGGTCTCATCGGCAAGCTGCATCAGCAACTCGCCGTCATCGAGACAGAAGTTCAAATGCTCATCAACGTACGATTTGCCGCATCGGGGACATTGCTTCATCGGTTTGGGACCCTATTTACGCAATTCGAGATCTTTGAACGCGATCTTGACAGCGTCGCCGGAATAGAGGCCGACAACACCGCCCTTGTAACCGTAAACGTTCTTGATCGAGTTGACCATCGTACCGTTGATGTAGAGTTCGATCTTGTCGGTCAGGTCGCGAACCTCAAGCGTATTTTCCTGAGAGCCATCCTTGATCGCGTCGGATTTCGTCCAGGTCACGACTGTATCTTCTTTTCCCGGCGAATGATGAACAATTCGGTATTTCTGCTTTTTACTGTCGATCAGGAATGCGTAGCCCTGCTGCAGCGGGGTCGGATTGCTGTGGAAAACGATTCCGTATCCGAGCCGCGAGTCGGCGTTATCGACATTTCGCAGCGTCACGCTGGTATTCGCCGATTCGGTCTGAGCGGTATCAGCCGGAGCGGCAAGCACATAGTAATAGCCCTTTTGCTTAGAGGCCATCATGAACTCGCTGCCCGACATCTCGGTCGTCCCAAATGCCGAGAACGGACGCACCCATTCGGAAAGATCGACCTTTTCAGCGTCCTTCCGGTCGGTGCTTGTCGATGTTGAACTCGTTGAAGGTGAGCCCGATGGGGTGGTGGTGGCACCTTTCTTCGTCTGCGACGAAGACGAATTGCCGCTGTTCGTCGTTGACGTATTGGAGACGTTTTCCGTCTGTGATCCGACGAATATCAGGAACGCGACGCCGCCGCCGCCGCATAACAGCACGACAAAACCGAGTATCGCGACGACCCAGATCCAGGTCTTTGACGATTTTTTCGGCTGCATCGAATATTGGCCGGCCGGCTGTTGCTGACCGGTATTCCACCCGCCCGGCTGTACCTGTTGGCTGGGCATCGTCGGATTAGGTTGCGTCGGCCGGACCTGATTCATGATCACTGTCTCGGGCATCGCCGAACCGGCAGCCTGAGTCAGAACACTGCCGTCATCGAGACAGAAATTGAGATTTTCGTCGGTATAGGTCTTATTGCAGCGTGGACAGATCTTCATCGTAGTTACCTCGGTTCGGCGGCGGCCCCGGTTGGCCGCATTCGGATTGCAAGTATTATACGCATTGACCGGCAAAAGTGCGACTATTTATCAACGCATTATACTAGAGAATTGTTCCGTGCTTTAGACGGTCCGTTTTAAAGCGAGATGCCGCACCGGCCACAGAACTTAATATGGGCCGGGTAGGTACTGCCGCACCTTCGGCAAACGCGTTCGGCCTGCTGCGGGGCGGTATTCTGGTAGTTCGACGTAAATCCGACGGGCTGGCTCATCGGCTGTATCGCCGGGGCGATATTCAACCCGCACCGTCCGCAGAATCGGGCTCCGTCCTGTAACCTCGCCGTGCACCTCGGACACGGGAATGTCCCGACGGCGTCTCCCGGCGTAAGCATAACGAACGAACCGCTGCCGCATCGGCCGCAAAACTTGACACCCTCGGCAAATCGAGAACCGCAGTTCGAGCAAGCGACGATCCCGGGCATTACGCTCGACTGCGGCGAGCCGGCCGAGCTAGCCCCCTGTGACGAAGACGGCTGACTGGCCGTGCCGTGCGGCGGCCTGAGCTGCGCCTGGATCACTTGTTCATTGGCACCCTCTCGTACCTCTATGACACGTTCGTCATCTCGTTCGCCGGCCTTTGAGACCCGCAAAATATGCCGGCCGGCCGGAATATTGGTAAGCACCACGCGGCCCGAACTGCCTACGCTTCCCTTTCGTTCATCGTTGACATAGACCTCCGAGTTGACCGGGGCAAGCACGACCAGCCGCGACGAACCGGCTCGTTTGCTCTCGTCGACGTCCTCGGCCGCCTGTTCGAGATCGGCGATCCACTCGGCCACCGTTTCGGGCCGCTTGGCCGGATCGATCTCGAGCGCGCGCATTATTACACGTTCGACATCGGCCGGAATATCCGAGCGGATCGACGAAAGCGGTGCCGGCGTATGCATGATCTTTTGCATCACCAGCTGCATCAGATCACCCGTGAATGGCGTCTTGCCGCCCAGCATCAGATACGCGATCGTCCCAAGCGCGTAGAGGTCAGCACGTTTATCGACGCCCATTTCAGGCTGCATCTGTTCCGGCGACATGAATTCGGGCGTGCCGATTATGCCCCGCGACGACGGCGTGGCATTCGAGCTAGTGTCGGTCACCGTCTGATTGACGATCTTGGCCAGGCCGAAATCGCCGACCTTTACGAAACCATCGCCGCCCTTTCCCTTCTGCATTATGAAAATGTTGGCAGGCTTGAGGTCGCGATGCAAAATGTTGAGGTCGTGAGCGGCATCGACGCCGTCAGCGATCTGCCTCAGCAGGCGAACTGCGCGTTTGACCGGCAATGTTCCCTCGCGGCGAAGCAGGCGATGGAGCGTTTCTCCCTCGACATATTCCATCACCAAATAGAAGATACCTTCCGCAGTCTCGCCAAAATCGGTGACGCTGACGGTGTTGGGGTGCTGTATCGATGCGGCGGCCTGTGCCTCACGTTCAAATCGGGCGATCGCCTCGCCTTCCTGCAGGTCGTCGCTGCTAAGGATGTCTTGACGGACCGTCTTGACGGCGACCATTCTGGTGTCGAACTTTTTATCGCGGGCGAGGTAAACCTGCCCCATCGCCCCGCGTCCAAGACGGCTCTCAAGAAAATACCGCCCGGCAAGAAGCTGCGAACCCGGCAGCGAAACGCGAGTCTGCACCGAATCGGTCGGGCACACGTCCAGATCATCCGGAAAGCAAAGTTCGCATTTGGGACACTCTCTCATCTAGTAGAATATCTTGACGTTAGAGCGCAAAATATCCAAATCAGGAACGATGTTCAAGAAAACTTTTTGCGTTTTTTGGACTTTTTGATTCTTTTTGCTATACTTCGATTTCGATTTGGGTCGATAGCTCAGTCGGTAGAGCAGCGGACTCTTAATCCGCGGGTCACAGGTTCGATCCCTGTTCGGCCTACCAGATCAAAAAAGATGCCGTCGGCGGTCGCTGACGGCATCTTTTTTTCCCGCGAGGACATCCTGCAGGCCTGATCAAACCTGGTCCCGCCATTTCAAAACCTCTTCTCGCAGCAGCGGATTTTGCTGAAAGCTTCCGGTCTGGCCATGCGCGGCCGTCGCCCTTTGAATATGCCAGTAGCTCAGGCCGAGCTTGCCGACAGCCCTCAGATAGTGGCTGCGGGCGCGAAACTTCCCGCTGAAAAGCCCGCCGATCAGCCAGCTTGAGCTCTTGAAAGCCGACGTTGCAGTTTCGCCAAGTTCTTTCGAGATCAACCCTCGGGCAATGTCGATCGCCAGCATTTCTTTGAGTATCTTGTTCTGACGCCGCATGACCCAAAGTGCAAAGCCGGCGATGATCAAAAAGAACGGTATTTCGAGGATCAGGTATCCGACCAAAAAGCCCTCAAATCCGCCGACGACCGCCATACCGTTCCAAATTGCGTGCAGAGTGACCGCTCCGATATAACCGACGAGCGGCATAAGTATCCGCACCGCGGTATTATGTGATTCGCGGGCAATGCCGCATCCGATCCCGGTCATCGCCGTGAACGATACGTGGGCGAACGGCGACAAAATGCCCCGAAGAAAAAAGATCACCGCCAATGCACCAAAACCGCCGCCCGCCAGAGCGCGGCCGTAATACAGCACATTCTCGACCGTCGCAAATCCGAGTGCGATAACACCCGCAAAAACGATACCGTCGAGTATGTCATCAAAATACTTGCGGAAAAATATCAGCAGAACGACGAGTCCGAGCCCCTTAGATCCCTCTTCAAAGATCGGCGCCGACAGGACGGCTCCGACAAATTGCCCGGCCTCCGGCGAAACCGCTGCCCCGACCGCCACGCCGAACACGGTATTGATGACAAATGAAACGATGACCGCGACCAGTGCACCCCATGCAAATGCCAGGCCGAGCAGCCACAGCGGTTCCGGGTCGTATCGGTCGAGCCACACCAGCGGAATGAGATATATTACGGCCGGAACGAATGCCACCACGGAAGCGATGACCGCCGGTATCGGGCCAACACTCAGCAGCATGATCGCCGCGACGATCAGCATCATGAACGCGATCGCGAATATCGTCACGCCGATGCCGATATACCTGCCGGTCTTTTTCTCGTTTGGATCGACAACAACGTGGCCCAACCCAAGGCTGGTCAGCGAATTTTGAAGATTGACCGGGCCGGTCGCGGCCAGTTGGCTAAACTGCTGAACCTGCAGATCACGATAGTTCTCCGCCGACCGAACAGGCTCAGACACCGTATCGGCGGCAATGCTCACCTCACCCATGACGCCGTTCTTGCCGAACTGTATCCGGTCGCCCGACGTCAGTTTTGACGATCCGACCGTGACCCCGTTGAGGATAGTGCCGTTCGTACTATTGTTGTCCGTCAGGTAAAATCCGTCGGCCCTTGCCTCAATAAAAGCGTGCTGTTTCGACGCGATCCTCTCGCTCAGCGGGTCGAACCGTACGCTGCAGGTCTCACCGCGGCCGATGGTCAAAAAGCCGCTTTCCAGATCAAAGGTTTGACCGGCCAACGAACCGCTCTCGATCGTTAGGTGCAGTTTCATAGCACCATATTAAGTGCAAAAGGCCCAAAGTCAAACTAGTCGCCTGACTTTGGGCCGATCGAAGTGTTGGCAAAAAATTAAGGCTGGACCGATGCCGGCGAAGGAATGTCTCCGGACTGCCCGTATTGTTTCGCGAAGAATCCTCCGTTCGAGCTGTTCAGGCGATACCATACGTTCGTACTCGGCCTGAATACGGCGATATCAGCCTTGGCGTCACCGTCATAATCGGCCGGCACAGGAACGTCCTCTGCAATGCCGAAGTTGTAGGCCGTAAACGCCTGAGTTGACGGATCGAGCATGTACCACGTGCCGTTCGACGGGCGGTAGACCGCAAAATCGGTAACTCCATTGCCGTTAAAGTCGCCGCTCAAGGGCCGGTCGCCGCTGGTTCCGAATGCACGATACAGCGGGATCGACGACGAGCTCTGGCTGACGTACCAGACGCCGTTGGAAGGACGCCAAACCGCGATATCAACCTTGCCGTCGCCCTCAAAATCGCCGACGACCGGCTTGTCACCGTTAACGCCCCACTGCATCGCCTTAAAGCCGAGGGTGCTCTGCTGGATGTACCAGATACCGGTCGAGGGCCGCCAAACCGCAACATCCGTCTTGCCGTCGGCGTCATAATCGCCGGCAACGGGGATATCGGTGCTCAGGCCGAACTGAACTGCTCGAAAATTGTTCGGGTCGGAACTGCGGCGTATCCACCAAGTGCCCGTCGAGGGACGAAAGATGGCTATGTCGGTCTTGCCGTCGCCGTCGTAATCGCCCGGCTCCATCACGTCGGTGCTGAATCCGAATCCGACCGACTGGGCCGAACTGTTTGAACTGTTTTCGATGCTCCAGAGATTAGTTGACGGGGTGAATACCGAAAGATCTGTCTTGCCGTCGCCGTCATAGTCCGAAACGCGGTTCTTGACCGGTGCGGCGACCGCACTCGCGTCAAGCACAAGCAGGCCGTTTGCCAGATCGCCCGCCAGCACTTTGTCCGAACCGAGGAAAGGATACACCGCCCAGTTGCCGTCATATGTCGTCGGCAATAGATTTTGCCGCAGGTCAGATCCGCAAACCATGTCCCACGGCTCGGCATCGAGCAAGGCTTGCTTCTCTTCGGCCGGCGGCGCAAAGACCGTCGGGAAAGTATCGTACTGTCCGACACGCGTCGGGGTTGACGGATTTGAAAGGTCAAATACCTGAATTCCGGCCTGGTACCACGCTATGTAGAGCCGGTTGCCCATCACGACCGGATTATGCGGCGTGAC
>JAIBCA010000147.1 GCA_019694345.1 Pyrinomonadaceae bacterium
TTGACCTTGTATTTCTCGACTGCTAGTTCCATGTATTTCTATAGTAAATTTTTGTTGAGGAGACTCAAAATGCGTTAACCGCAGATGACGCAGATCAGACAGATAAAACAAAATTTAGCTTTTTGTCTGTGTCATTCGCGTTATCTGCGGCTGGTTAACGTAAGATACCTGAAGTGTTAATTATCACCCAAGCCGAGACCGACGAACAGATAGCTGAGGCAAAGGCCCTCTTTCGCGAGTACGAATCGTGGTTCGGTATGGATCTATGCTTTCAGGGATTCGAAGCCGAACTTGCGGCGTTGCCTGGCAAATACGCGATGCCGGACGGACGGCTTTATCTCGCGTATGTGGACGACACGTTGGCGGGCTGCATCGCGCTCAGAAAGCTCTATGATGATATTTGTGAGATGAAACGCCTGTTTGTCCGCGATGGGTTTCGCGGGGCAAAGGTCGGCGTTTCGCTCATCGAACGTGTCATCGCAGAGGCACAAGAGATCGGTTATTCAAAGATGCGGCTCGACACTTACCCTCCGAAGATGGGCAAAGCCGTGAGCCTATATCTCTCGCACGGCTTTGTGCAGATCCCGCCGTACTACAATAATCCGCATCCGGACGTATTGTATTTGGAACTGGCGCTGTGAATCACATTCCGCGGCCGTAACTGCTGCCGTAAATGGTCGGCGGCGGCGGCGTCACCTGAAAATTTAGCTCGATCAGCGGAAACACCTGGCGATAGGCAAACGCGTTTGCGGCATAAATGATCGGCATTACAAAAAATAGGCCGATGCACAGCATAACAATGCCCAGCAGCACGACCAGAGCCTCAAGGATAAACAGCACTATCAGGCCGCCGACGTTGGATGTTGCCGCCCGTGCGCTGAGCTTCATCGCGTCGACCGGCCCGAGGTCGTGCTCCATGGCAAGCGGGATCGCAAATACCAGCAGGACCCGCCAGACGATCGCGAACAGCATCAGTAGGACTCCGACCACCGCCAGGACGATCAAAAACCCGCTTGCGATCGCAAATTCCGGGTTCGAGCCTTGAAAGAACTGCAGATCCGGGTCGCCTTGGCCGCCTAACAGACCGATCCGCCCGATATCTACCGTAAGGCGAATGCCTTGGCCGACGATCTCGGGTATCGACTGGATGATGCCGATGACCATCAGCGGGACGAATTTTTCAAATCCCTTGAACATCATCCCAAACTCGATCGGCTCGCCCCGCATTTCGCGAAGCAGAACGTAGAACACACCGCCCATTATCGGGCCGACAAAAAACAGACTGAAGCACGGGACACACCCGGCGATGATCATCGCAACGAGCGTTATTCCGAGAAAAAGCCCGTAGTTCTGCTTGATCAGGCCCCATCCGTTGCTGATGCAACCGGAGGCATCGATCGCACCGGGAAAATATTCGACGTTTGCCATATTGTTTTGTTGAAGATCGCCTGATTCTAACCGATATGGGGAATATTTCAAACAAAAATTTGCCTGAGACATCGCTTGGCGTCTCAGGCAAATTTCGCCGATCAACGGCTGTACCGGCTTAGCGTTTACGCGGCATCTTGTCGTCCATCATCGCCGCCTGATAAACAAATGTCGCCAGGATGATAGCCATCTGCTTCATATCGTCCGGCTGGATACGGTCGTAAACATCCTGGTTCGAGTGATGTGTCCGAGTGTCGTATTCGACAGCGTCCTGGATGAACTGGAAGCCGGGCAACCCGATCGCATCGAAACTGAGATGGTCGGTACCGCCGGTATTCGAGAGCGTCAGCGTATTGGCACTCATATCCAGCGGTTTGGACGCGTCATACCATTTCGGATCCTTAAAGGGCGAGAGCCAGTTTCTGAAGATCGGCCGTACACCCTCGTTGCCCTGCATATATACGCCGCGGATCTTACCGGTGCCGTTGTCAATATTGAAATAGGCAGAGAACTTGTCATACTCAGCGAGCTTCGTCAGAGGCTGGGGTGCCGCGTTTCCGCCGCCACCGCCGCCGAATGACGGTGTAGAGCCGTCACCGAGATAACCAAGGTGCTGTTTTACATAGGCACGCGAACCGAGCAGTCCCTGCTCTTCGCCGGTCCATAACCCGATGCGGATCGTGCGACGCGGTTTGAGGCCGAGGGTCTGGATGATCCGTACGGCTTCCATCATTACGGCGCAGCCGGCCGCATTATCGGTAGCTCCGGTGCCGCCGTGCCATGAGTCAAGATGTCCGCCGAGCATTACGAGCTCGTCCGCCTTGTCAGTGCCGGGGATCTCGGCCAACGTGTTGTAGCCGTTAGTATCCGCATCCTGATATTCGACGGCGAGGTCTATCGTCATCGTGACCTTTTCGCCGGCGTCTATCATACGTGCCACGCGATTAAAGTGCTCGGCCGAGGCGCTGACCTGGATCGGGACATTTGCCCCCTTGTCATAAACGCGTACCGGCGGGTTCGCGGGTGACCCCGGAGCGGCCGGAGGCGGCTGAACTGCGGTCGCACCCTGAACGAAGATCGTGCCGCCGTCACCGCGTGCCGAGTCGATCAGGATCGCAGCACCCTCATCTACGAGAAAGCGCATTCTGGCCGAATTGAACTGCTGCATCTGCGCAAAATTCGGATTGCCGCCGGGTCCGCCGCCCGGGCCGCCTGCGGGACGCCGGATCGTCGCCGGATCCGGTGCATCAGCCATATTGAGCAACTCCGTATCGGTAAACCGTTTGCCGGGTGCCTCCATCCATGCCTTGAGCTCGCGAATAGGGCCGATGAGTACGATCTTGCCTTTCAGCTTGCCCTTGTATTGTTCCAGCTCGGCAACGTTTTGAGCGTTAAACCGGACAACTTCGCCCGTGTAGGCTGTGCTCGGATTTGCGGGTGCGGCGGCCTTGTTCTTTGCCTTGGGATCGACCGGTGCCGTAGCGATCAGCTTATCAGTGCCGGGTGACCATGCCTTTGGATAGGCGATGAGCGGGAAGGCGGTCGGCCCGTCGACCATAGCGGTAAAGCGCTTGAGCGTCCATCCGCGGCCGAACGGCCCCCACGATTCAAGGTGTGCGTTCTGCAAACCCCATTTTGCGAGAGTGTCACGGGTCCACTCATTGGCGCGTTTTGCGCCGGGCGATGCGGTCAATCGCGGCCCGATCACGTCGGACATATAACTGAGCGTCTGCATTATCTGCGAGTTCTTGGTACCTTCTTCCTTGATCTTGTCGATCACCTCTTTCGGTGCTTCGTAGACCTTTGGGGCCGTCTGTCCAAGCGCGAACGTCGGCAGCAAAAACGCATAAATGACCAAAATGCCTACAATCTTGCGTCGTAGCATAATTAGATTATCTCCTGATAGATGTAATGGATCTCTTGTAAAGACTTAACTACTTATAGCACAAGACGGCGGGAAAATAGTGTAAAGATTTGTCAGATCGACGACCATGTCAAAGTGAAAGCGGGCGGAACGTTTTTCAGGACGAGCGGACTGCGTTTTGATTTACCGTAACGGTTGCGCAGAAATTCGCGCAGCTTGATCGCGGGCGGCAGGTAATAGCCGTGAGCGTACTGAAATATCCGCAGTTCACAGCCCTCGTCCATGAACTTTTCGATCTCGAGCAGAACGCTCTCGCTGACCTCTTTCGGCAGCGAAACGAACGGCAGGCAGCAGACGAGATAACGCACCTTGCCGAGGCCGGATTCCTGATGGATACGATACGATTCGGCAGCATTTCCGCATACAATGTTGAGCTCGGCGTATTTCTGGCCAAGCGTCTTTACCATCTCGGTATCAAGTTCGATCCCGAGATAAGATTCGCGGTTGGGTATGATCTGCTGCAGGTACTTTGTGATCGCCCCTGTTCCGACGCCTAGTTCGAGGACGATATTGTTTTCGTCGGGCTTGATGCCGACCAGCATTTCAGCCGCCAGCTCTGGCGAGCTGGGAGCGACCGCTCCAACCTTTAACGGGTTTTTTAAGAAAGCCTGTAAGAACTGTAGATTTTCCTTCATTGGGTCGACTTACGCGGAAGGCTGAGCGCCCGATCGTTCTTCCGAGATTACATCAATGTTATCGACAGTCATTTTATAATCACAGTCTTCGTTTTGGCAATAACGCACGGTGCCGTCCTTCTTGGTCGTCTTTTCAAGCAAAAACGGCGCGCTGCATGACGGGCACGGCCCCGCCACGGGTTTATCCCAATAGACCGCGTCGCACTTGGGATAGTTGACACAGCCGTAAAACACCTTGCCGCGCTTGGACTTTTTGACCGCTATATCACCGCCATCTTTGGGGCATGGAATGCCCACCGTCTCGCGCTTGATATAGTCGCATTTCGGATAATTCGAACACGAGATAAACTCGCCGAACCGGCCCTGTCGGCGGACCAGATGAACGCCATCCTTCGGACACATTTCATCCAGCGGAACAGGCGGTGCTGCGGGCTTCTGATCGCCCTTGGCTATCTTACGGATATTCTTGCATTCCGGATAGCCGGTACAGCCGTAAAATGATCCGAACCGACCTTTCTTGAGCGCCATTTCGCGGCCGCAAAGTTCGCAAACGGGTATCTCCTCGGTCTTTTCACCATCGTTGTCGGCATTACTTTCCGATTCGCCCCTTTTGCTGGCGACCTCGCGGGTATTTTTGCACTCGGGATAATTGGCACAAGCCAGAAACTGCCCGAACCGGCCAAACTTAATGACCATCCCGGCCCCGCACTTTTCGCATACCTCGTCGGTCGGGATCGACATCTTCTTCATCGACTTAATGGTCTCGTCGGCCTTTTCAAGATCCTTTGAAAATTTGCCGTAGAAATCATGAAGCGCGGACCGCCAATCCAACTTGCCGTCTTCGATCTCGTCAAGCTGTTCTTCCATTCGGGCGGTGTAGGCCGAATTGAAAATATCATCGAAATTGGCGATCAACAGGTCATTGACGGTCGTACCGAGCGGTGTCGGGTGAAAGCGGCCTTCGATCTTCTCGACGTACTCGCGATCCTGAATGGTCGTCATGATCGCGGCATACGTGGATGGCCGGCCGATCCCTTTTTCCTCAAGCGCTTTTACAAGCGTCGCCTCTGAGTATCGCGGCGGCGGCTGTGTAAAATGCTGGTTCGGGTTGAGCTGGTTGAGCTTTAGCGTCTCGCCCTCGCGAACCTGAGGCAGGCTGCGTTCCTCGTCATCTTCCTCGTCGTCCTGAGGCTTTTCGTCGCGGCCCTCTTCATATACCTTCAGATAGCCGTCAAATTTTTGCACAAGGCCGCTGGAGCGGAACGTAAATCTGCCCGCCTTGATATCGACGGTGGTCTGATCGAAAACCGCCGGCATCATCTGCGAAGCAACGAATCGCTGCCATATCAATCGATAGAGTTTGAGCTCATCTGGCTGAAGGCGGCTTGCCAGGCTCTCCGGAGTTCGATTGACGTCGGTCGGCCTGATCGCCTCGTGAGCGTCCTGAGCGTCCTTTTTCGATCGGTAAAAGATCGGCTTTTCCGGCAAATAACGGTCACCATAGCTGCCGCCGACAAAGCCGCGAACTTCAGCAAGAGCCGCGTCCGAAACACGTGTCGAGTCGGTTCGCATATATGTGATCAAACCGACGGCTCCCTCACTGCCGAGTTCGATCCCTTCATAGAGGCGTTGCGCGGCGGTCATGGTCCGCTTGACCGAAAAGCCGAGTTTACGAGCCGCCTCCTGCTGTAATTTTGAAGTAATGAATGGCGGTGTCGGGTTACGCTTCTTTTCCTTGGTCGTCACCGAACTGACTACGTAATCGGCGGCGGCGGCTTCATCGACGATCGACCTTGCCTGCTCCTCGGTCTTGATGTGGTACTCGCTTGGTTTCGGGTCTTCGTCAAATTTGCCGTACTTTACGGACTTGTCCTCGACCTTGTTGAGCTTCGCGTCAAAATTGGGCGGCAGTGCGGCGGCCAGATTTGCGACTATCGACCAATATTCGGTTTTGTTAAAGGCCTCGATCTCGCGTTCGCGTTCGACCACCAGTCGGACCGCGACTGTCTGAACGCGGCCGGCCGAGAGCTTGCCGCCGATCGTTTTCCAAAGTATCGGCGAGACCTTGTATCCAACCAGACGGTCGAGAATACGGCGGGTCTGCTGTGCATTCACCAGATCCTCATTGACCTGTTTGGGTTCCTTAAATGCCTCTTGAATGGCATTTTTTGTGATCTCGTTGAACATCACCCGAAAAACAGGGACCTTGGACCTTTTAGGTACAATTTCTTCTGCCAAATGCTGACAGATCGCCTCACCCTCGCGATCAGGGTCAGCCGCGAGGTAAATGGCGTCGCTCGCCTTGGCCGCTTTTTTGAGGTCAGAGACCACCTTTTTATTGTTTCGTTTCTTTACATCGGGGATAACTTCGTAGGTTGGCTCAAAGTTGTTATCGATATCGACTCCCAGACCGCTCTTCGGCAGGTCCTTGATATGGCCGATCGAGGCCATCACCAGATAGTCGGACCCGAGATATTTATTTATCGTTTTCGCCTTAGCGGGCGACTCAACGATGACAAGACTTTTTGACATAGATTAAGACACTATTCCCGGCAACCCCGCGACTCGATCAGACTCTTTGCCGCATCAGGGGTCAACCCGATAAAATCACTTTCAAACCAAACTTCTTCCGATGCCTCGTAAGAGTGGAGGATCATTACATCATCCACGTTATCATCGACAATTGCGGCGATTCGCAGATATGTTGTTGGTACGGTCACAGGACCGCCCGGCGACCCGGCAATATACGAAGACTTCCAGCCTGTCGATTCGACAACGATGGCCGCGTAGGTGATCACTCCTCGCGGAGTTGACACGATCTTCTTAACTGCCGTCTTTGCAGCGGACCGGCTGAGCGGTCTTTCGATGCCGTACATACGGCGGTACTCGTGGCAACGGTCGCTGCCGGCTTCAAAGTCGCGGCAGGGCGTCGGACGTTGCGGATATATCCGGCATCCTATCTCGACCCCAAGTTCGCCCGCCAGATGTACGCAGCGGCCGCTGTCGGCATCACGCGGCAAGACTCGTTCGATCGCCGCGTCGGAAACGGACTCGTCCGGATATATCTCCCAATAATCCGAAAATCTCTCGGTTTCCGCGTTGGAGATCGGCACCACCAGCGGAAGATCACAACAGACTCCGCACGTCGTACACTCCGGGATCGGCTCATTCGCCGGAGTTACCACATTTTCCGAAACGCGTTTCGATGCCCGGTCGAGCGGCAGCTGGGGTTCAAATATCTGACTTTTTTTCGTGTGGTTATAGCCGCGTATCAGTTCAAGATACTTGTCCTTTGGCAATCGTGTGATCCGTATCGGTTTATCCACAGATACAACCATTCGAGAAAAAAATATGTCAGACGCCTTGCTGCGTACTGACATTCTGACTTCTATCACCTCGTTCGCAAGTCTGTCAATTCGAGGCTATACCTTATCGGAAAAATCACCAATGTCAAAACACGAGCCGGTCACGTTCTTCGGGCATAGTGTTTTCCGGGCAGAACGCGGATCAGATCGCGGATATCGAGGCCCACGAGCGCAGTATTTAGATCGCCGAACGATAGTCCGCTTGATTCGAGCAGGATATCGATATGCGTTCCTTCATCCGGCGTCAGCAGTGACCAGACGGCCCTTTCATTTTCGCTCATATCGGCGGGGACAAGTTCCGGCTGGCGGACGGCATCTTCGGCCCTGGGCGGGTCGATCTTCGGCGGCAGAATGGCGGCGGCGATCTCTGACGGCAGCTCGGCAACCACGTCCTGCCATTGCTGTACGAGTTTCGCTCCACTTTTGATGAGATAATTTGTGCCGAACGAGTTGCCCGAAGTGATATTGCCGGGCACGGCCATCACCTCGCGATTTTGCTCCATCGCAAGCCGGGCCGTTATCAGCGAACCGCTCCTCTCGGAGGCCTCGACGATGAGTACGCCGTAACTGAGGCCGCTGATGATGCGATTTCGATAAGGAAAATTCTCCTTGATCGGCGGCGTACCTAGAGGGAACTGAGAAACGACGCACCCTCCGGCGGCGAGTATCTCGCGCACAAGCCCTGTGTTCTCACGCGGGTAGACGCTATCTATGCCGGTGCCGATGACGGCGACGGTCTTACCGTTTCCACGTATCGCTCCTTTGTGGGCCGCTGTGTCGATCCCGCGGGCCAGGCCTGAAACGACAGTGATGCCGCGAGAGGCCAGATCGCGGGCAAGCATTTCGGATGAATTTTCGCCGTAGGTCGAGCACATCCTTGAACCGATGACCCCGACGCACGGCTGATCCAGACACGCCTGCCAGTCGCCTTTTACGTACAATACGATCGGCGGATCGGGGATCTCACGCAGAAGGCCGGGGTAACTGCCGTCATCCAGGATCAGAACATCGCCGCCGAGAGACTTGACGCGATCTAGTTCGACAACAGCCCGATCATGAAACTCATGCTTCAAAATGCTCTCGATCGACTCGGGCTTTAGACGCAGCGATTCGAGTTCGGCACGGGTTGCATGAAATACCGATTCCGGCGAGCCGAACCGTTCGATCAGCAAGGTCGCAGACCGGGGACCAATTCCCGGAGTCATATTCAAAGCGATCCAACCGATCATCTCTTTACCTTCTTACTATTCACTAAGTTGGCGGAGGCGTGTGGGAGTCGAACCCACCTGAGCTACGCTCTCGCGCTCTCACAAACGGTTTTGAAGACCGAGCCCATCACCGGACGAGATGCGCCTCCGCATGCGATCGCCTGTCCGCTATCGGGCGGCGGTCGCGATCAAATGTGTCAATAATGTTGCCCGATAGGCAATATCACCGATCAAGATGTGCTCCGTGAGCATATGAGCCCCGGCACCCGCGAGCCCGAGGCCGTCGATGACCGGCACGCCGAGAGCGGCCACAAAATTGCCGTCTGACGCTCCGCCGACCTGCACTTCGTCGATCGCGTAACCGTATGTCGCGCCTATCGACCTGGCTTTTTCAAAGAGTGCTGCGACCTGCGGCGTCCGTTCTAACGGCGGCCGGTTTATGCCGCCCTGAAGGTCCAGCCTGACACGTTCGTCAAATGGCTTTAATGAACGCAGCGAATCATCGACGCGGACGGCTTCAGACATTGTTGTGAAACGCACGTCGATCTCGCATTCGGCATATTCCGGTATGACATTTGACGTAGTACCGCCGCTGATCGTACACACGTTTACGGTCGTTCCGAGTTCGGGTCTCGCTATCGAGTGGATCTGCTCGACCTGCCGTGCGATCTCGGACACTGCGTTCACGCCTTTTTCGGGTTCGAGCCCGGCATGCGCCGGACTGCCGTGAGACGTCAGAGTATATTGCCCGGTCCCCTTTCGGCCGGTTTTCACTCGGCCCTCGGCTGACGGCTCGAATACGAGGCATATTTCGGCGTTTGCAGCCTCGCGCTCGACCAATTCTCGCCCGGTGTGGCTTCCGGTCTCTTCGTCGCAGGATAAGAGTATTGTCACCGGGCACGGCGGCCTGACGCCGAGTTGTGAGAGATAACTGATGGCTTCGATCATCAGGATGATGTTGGCCTTCATATCAAAGATACCGCAGCCGTATAGCTTGTCGTCTTCGATCCGGGTCGGATTTTTTTTGTTTGATCCGATAGGGTGAACTGTGTCTGTGTGCCCGAGCAGGAGAATTTGCTTGGCATCACCGGGCCATACACGGATCATGAGGTGCTCGCCGACGCCGTCTGCCGGAATCCGCTCTACGATAGACTCGATGCCGCATTCGGCCGCGTATTTTACCACTTGATCGACCACGGCAGTGCTCTGACCCACATCGTTCGACGGAGATTCGATATTGATGATCTCGAAAATAGCATCGACGATCGCAGATTCGCGGGCCCTAAAGTGCTGCAGTGTCTCAAGTGTGGTCATAGAAGGTCCGGTTCAGAAGCTGACGTCCGTGATCTTGTTGTCAGCGGCATATTTTCGGGCCTCGGCTTCGGTCTTGAACGTCCGCAGCACATCGTATTCTTTCATGACCATGTTGCCGTCGATCATAAAGCTGTACATCGGCCGCGAGGCGACCTGGGTCGGACAAAGATCGAGAAGTGCGATCTCAAGCGTCTGTTTGACGGAACTAGTCTTGGTGATCGGGTACATCACCTTTCGGATCATCTTGCACGGGATCGTGCTTTCTGAAACCGACTGTTTAGTGCCGAACACCTCATTGAAAATGTCGCCCATTCGATAGCCGGCAAGAGCCATCCGCTCCTGCGCGATCTCGAGGGCCTTCTTTTTGTATTTATCGGACGGCGTTTGAAAAAACTCGACTCCGCGATACACCTCAGTCGTCGCAAACGTGACGCTCTCTTTCTTCCATGCCTCAAAATCACCCGGCAGCAGTCTGCCCTTGAATTTTTCAGCCGGAAATAGACGCATGATTTCCTGGGCGATCGGATCGATATAGTCGGCGTCGCATTTGTCATTGTTTGGGATGTTGCGGGCGATTATCGAGTCCCAAAACCAATGCAGATTCTCCTGCTGATCGCGCGGAGTTCCTTTCGGTGTCAGCAGGAACGCATTGCCGCCGCGGTCGCCTTCCGGCGTGCTCGGCGAAACCTTGCCTGACGCATGAAGCGGTTGATGCATATCGCCTATCAAATGTTCGAGCCACGCGATCGCAACCGCCTTTTCCGGATCCGGGGCCGAACTGCGTATCAGAGCAGAAAAATCGGCAAGCTTATCCATCGCCAATCCGGTCTTTGGCATGTTGTCGAGCATTACAACGCCGCCCTTTTCAAATTTCCAGAACGCGTTGTTGTAATGCCAATCGCCGTGATCGTAGTTTTTGACCCGTACCGGAAAAGCCTTGTCGCGAATAATATCGGCCCATGTCGCCATTAGCATGAAATACTCGCGCTTTCGAGACTCGACGTTTCGCGAACCATAGGGCAGATAGAAGGTCGAGATATCAGAGTCCTCAGGAGCTGTCAACAATATCTTTACTACCTTTTCGCGTACCTCCGGTGTCATTCGCTGCCACGCGATGTAGGCGGTGATCTTATGTCCGGTCTCGTCCCAGGCATATATCGGCAATGAAAAGGCCGCGATAACTGAAAATACGATCAATGCACGAATCACCCTTTGGGTCATATTGAATTTCTCCTGAATCTTTTCCGATGATTCTATCGAATATGTTGGACAAGAGAAAGCGGACGTATTTTTTGAAAAATTTTGACAAACCTTTTTTGAGGACTTTTCATCATACGTTACGCAAAACTCTTCCGGACAAGCGTTCTACCTTATGAGAACGAATGCACTGCAAGGCGGTGCTTTTGGAGGGAATAAAGTTATGCAGGCAGTATTGGAACAAAACTCGATCGCCGAACGTGTGATAGATAGAACGGAAAGTTCTTTCGGCCGAAAGATCGGTTTGTTCGGCAAGATTTTCGGATGTTGGCACAGAGATCTGAGCCGTCCGTTTTCGACTAAGAAAGGTTCTTATCGTGCGTGTCTGGATTGCGGCGCACGAAAGGAGTTTGATATTTCAAACTTCAAGACATTGGGGACGTTCTACTATCCCCCGTCGGTGTCGTTCGACCGTAACAGAACGAATTCATAATTCCTGTCTATTATACCTTCCGATTAAACCTACCGGGTGCGGTCTTCCAAAAGGCTGCACCCTTTCCATTTAATGATGTTCAATAGATAAGATACGCGTCGAAGACCCACCCCTTTTGGCCGTTGTAGCTAGCCTGGCACCATCGTCCTGCTCTCTGAACAGGCCTTACGACCGGTCCGCAGGCTCCGATGGAAATGACCGCCCCGTGAGGGATCTTCATGATTCGTTGGCCTGCCTCGCTATTTGGTAATGTTCTGAGTGCGAGAAATCCGTCGCCGGGCGAATTGACCCGGGCAGTGGTTGTGGACGTCGTTTTGATCTCGGGCATCGTCAGCGGAACATTGGACAACTGGCCGGACTTCTTTTGCTCATTCAACCGCTTTTCAAGATTGGCGATCTGTTCGCGAAGCACCTCGGTCGGATCCTCTGTCGGTGAGGGCGTGATGGTTGGCGTCGTGGATGAGCTTGAGTTGTTCGGTTTGGACAAATTGCTGTTCTCGTTGCCGGCGGCAGTTCGGGTGTCCTTGTTAAAGTAAATAAGGGCTCCGGCCCCGACAATGCCGACAACGATCAGCGAAAGAAAAAGCCCGACGACCAGCAGGATCTTACCGATACCCGGGCCTGACGGCTGCTGAACCGTGGCTGGAGGAACGAACGGGGCACGCGGAATGCTCTGCGGAATATCGACACGCATCTGATCGCCTCGCGCAAAAGGCATCGTATCAGGAGCATTGCCATGCAGAACTGTCACCTGTTCATCGGGCAACTCGAGCGGGGTGCCGTCGGTCAGACAAAACCTAAGCGACTCGTCCGTGTAAGTCGTACCGCATTTTGTACATCGCCTCATAGAACGTTACGGGAATTTTCGCTTTTTATAGTGCGCCGAGATCGCTGTTCCCGTTTACATCTTACACCCGAAGCGTCGATACCTGTTAAAAGACATTGAGACAGTTCGTCTCCGGCCTCGGTCATTCAGCCCCGAGGAAGAAAAAAATTCTTGGCTTAGCCGACGCGATGCTGTAAAGTTGCCAACAGTATCTTAAAGGAGTCAGGAAATGTTGAAAAAGGTCCTTCTCTCCGCGATCGTTATCATCTCGGCGATCGTTGCTCTCTTTTGTGTGATCGCGGCGTTTCAGCCCGAGGACTTCAGGATCACGAGGTCCGCAACCATCAAGGCCCCCCCTGCCAGGGTATTTGAGCAGATCGACGACTTTCACAAGTGGGAATCATGGTCACCGTGGGCTAAGATCGACCCGACAATGAGGTCTACCTATTCGGGATCGGAGAAAGGTGTCGGGGCCGCCTACGCATGGTCAGGAAATGGTGATGCCGGCGAGGGTAAGATGACGATCCTGGAAAGCAAACCGCCGGACCATTTAAAGATCGATCTTGAATTCACAGCACCTTTTGCCGCCAAAAATCTCATCGAGTTTTCATTGGCCGCTGAGGGTGATAATACCAACGTGACCTGGTCAATGACGGGTAAAAGGAATTTCGGTATGAAGGCTTTTTCGCTGTTGGTAAATATGGATAAACTGGTAGGTTCTGATTTTGAAAAGGGCCTCGCACAATTAAGGTCAACGGTTGAGTCGGGTAATAAATAGAGGACACTCGATGTTATGAATATCTTACTTTGGATCATCCAGGTTATTCTGGCACTACTATTCTTGTTCGCAGGCGTTTCAAAATTCATGATGCCGGCCGAAGAGATGGCCCAGAACATGCCGGCCTTTCTTTCGGTCAACTTCATATATTTTATCGGTGTCTGCGAGATACTGGGTGCATTTGGACTTGTCCTGCCTTGGGCACTGAAGATAAAACCCGGCCTCACGCCGCTCGCGGCTTCGCTGCTGTTTATTGTAATGATCGGTGCGGTCGTCGTCTCGGCGGTCGGTTCACCGTTGATGTCGGTCTTTCCGGCGTTCGTTGCTCTGCTTTGCGGTTTCGTGGCTTGGGGCCGTAAAAAATGAACTTCGTCTAGAACCATTTACCGATTCAGTATTGCTCGATTTGCCTCTGTCATCGGTTAATCGGTAGTCTGTTATCTAACGGCAAATGACAGAAACCAGCGCGACCGACGATCACAAAGAGGTTTTTGACGAAATTCCTCCGGCCAGATCAGCAAAAAACTCAAAATTCGACCGCTCGATAGTCGAAGGCCCACTCGGTGCGGCCGTTTGGAAGATCGCGTGGCCGACGATGCTAACCAATGCCATTGCCGGAATGCAGGGGATGGTCGATCATGTTTTGGTCGGCAATCTGGTCGGTTTTAAGGCAAATGCGGCGATCGGTGTCAGCTTTCAGATATTCCTGGTCGTCATCGTCTTTATCTCATCACTATTTACGGGAATGAGCGTTCTTGTGGCCCGCTTTGCCGGTGCCCATGACGAGGCAAGGGTCAATCGGACAGTCTATCAGGCATTCCTCACAGCCGTGTTCATTGCTGTCGGCATTATGGCTCCGGTCGGATATTTTCTGGCCCCTATCCTGCTCGACCTCGTAAATGCTGATCCCGGTGTCAAGGCCGAGGCGCTGCCTTTCTTACGCATCACGTTCGTTTTTAGCTTCGGTCTGCTCATTTATTTCATGACCAGCGGAGCTCTTCGGTCGGCCGGTGACGCCAGAACGCCAATGGCCTTGGGGATCGCGATGACGCTGCTTAATCTGGTATTTAACGTCATCCTTATCCGCGGCCTCGGGCCGATACCCGCATTCGGAACTTCAGGTGCCGCGATCGGAACTAGCCTGGCCACCGGATCGGTCGGTATCTTTGCGATCTACAAGATGTGGAGCGGCGGTTGGGTGGTCGGATTCCCGAGGGGCGAGGGCTGGGGGCCTGACTGGAGCGTCATTCGTTCGCTTTTCAAGTTCGGCTTGCCGACCGGCATTCAGGGAATAGCCATGAATGTCGGCGGTGTTTTGATGCTCTCATTTATCGGTTCGCTGGCTCAGAGTGCGGCAGCTCAGGCGGCGTTTGCCATCTCATACACACAGCTCTTTTCGCTCGTAACATGGACCTCTGTCGGTTTAATGGGTGCCGCGGCCGCCGTGGTCGGTCAAAATATCGGAGCCGGACATCCGGACAGAGCCAACAAGGCGGTAGGTGTTGCTGCACGTTACGGAATAGCTGGTTCGGCCTTCTTAGGTATCTTTTACTTTTTCTTTCCTCAGCAGCTTTTGGCTATCTTCGGGATGACAGACCCCGAAGCAGTAACCATCGGGATCCAACTCTTGCGAATACTTGCTTTCTCAGGCCTATTTATCTCAGTTGCACTGACCTACACCGGCGGGCTGCAGGGCAGCGGCGATACCAAGAGCCCTCTGTACATTTCGATAATCTCACAAGTGGTGATACCGCTCGGGATTTGCTTTTTGATCAGGGAGTTTGGACATCTCGAGCCGATCCATATTTGGCTGGCTATCCTCTCTGGTCACATCACCCGGTGTTTGCTCAGTGTCACGATATTTCGCCGTGGAAAATGGCGGAACATATCTGTCGACATCGACCGGACCAGAGGATGATCACGCCTGCAGAGCCCTATTCTCGGCATTGATGCGGTTGATCTCACGGCTTGCCGTAAAACCCCGAAAGATCATCACCAACGCGAATACGTGAAATCCCGCTGCCAAAAGCTCACCGAGCATCAGCCAGATAACACCGTCGATCGCATATATCACCATCCCGCCGATGAAAACAGCATTTATTGCCTTGTTTGAAAAATAACCGAACAGGGCAAAAACGACGACAATCACGATATCTATGACCGCCGCCACCGCAATTATCCCGCTGGGAGCACCCTGCGACACCGACGCATCGAAGACGGCATCGATTATCTGTGTGAACGCCAGGCCGGCTATAAAATTGACGTTTCCACCAAATACGAAGATCGCCGAATTGATCAATGACAATCCGGCGATCCAGTAAAACCAGTTGGCTCCGCTCTTGAGTTGGGCTCGAGTTTCGGATGAAACTTCTTCAGGTTCGCTGTTTAGTACGACACCCTCGCTCCGGTCGAAAATAGTACTCATGGGACACTCCCTTTTAGAAGGACAACACTTTCCACAACGGCGGCCGGTCAAAAATGCGAGACCGACCGATCATATCCTCAAAGGCATCACAATGTACTTGTAGTCGTAAAGCGAATCGCCCGCTATCGACATCTGGGTCTGGGCATTGGCGTCCTTGAACTGGAATGAGATACGGACAGGTGACCGGCCCTCTTTTACGCGAACCGTGCCGTCACCATCCGGTTCTTGCTCGCCGTCGGCTACGGCTGAACCTTCGAGTGAACCGGCATTATTCAGAAACTCGAGCAAGTATTGCCAGTTGAACCCGAGTTGGAACTCTTCACCCGAATAATCAGCCTGAACGGCCTCGCGTCCTTCGCCTTCTTCGCTCGATTGAGCAGTCAGTTCGATCTCGCCCGTGCGCACCGTAACGCGGATCGATCGATTTCGTTCGTCGGCCATGAGACTGACGCGACGGACCGCATTCCGCATATCGTCGAGGTCAAATATCGCCTCTTTGTCATTATCCTTGGGCATCACCATCTCATAGTTCGGGAAACTGCCCGACAACTTTCGGCTGATCAACAGGCGTCCCTCCATCTCGAAATAAAGGTGATTGTTATCCTCGCCAAAACTGATATCGCTTGCCGTATCACGCGAAACCTTGGCAAGTTCGAGCAGAGCCTTCTTAGGGATCAGCGTGTCGATCGCATCCGTCGATTCGGACGACCCGAGAGCCTTTTCGATATAGGCCAGACGGTGTCCGTCTGTCGTTACCATTTTGGCCGAACCTTCGCCGACGATGAACTTTGCTCCCGAAAGCGTAAACCGCGAGACCTCGTTAGTGATCGCGAACGCGGTGTTTTGGATGAAGTAGTTAAAAACGGCCGCCGGCAGTTTCATCGGTGTGCTCTTGAACTGCGGGATCTCGGGGAACTGGTCCTTGTTGACGCCGGCGAGTTTGAAGTTTGCCCGGCCGCAACGCATCGTTACCCATTCGTTGTCCTCTTTTTTGAAATGGACATCACCCGACTCTAGTGCCCTGACGATGTCGAACAATTTGCGTGCCTGGATGCACATCGAACCGGGCCGGGCGATATTTGCCTCGGCATCGCAGCGAATGGTGACGTCCAAGTCCGTTCCGACGATACGTATCTCGTTTTCGCCGATCGATTCGATCAGGATGTTGGCAAGCACGGGAATGGTCGTTTTTCGTTCAACCACGCCCTGAATAAATCCCAACTCCTCTTTCAACACGCTTTGTTTGATTGTAAATTCCATTTCTTACTCCCTAAGATAGTCGCATCGATGTCCGATACCGCATCGGCGGATCGATTGGCGATGAGCTTATCTTCTCGTTCTGTAATTTCAAATATTATAGGTCAATACCGTTCTTGCTGCTAACGCAGCGATCGTCGATCTCCATTTAACTAACACTAACCGGATATAAAACCGTATTTAGATCTAGTACTAGTAATAGGGCCTGTGAGTATGTGCAAAAGCGACGTAAGTTCTTAAAAAATGGACACTTTTCCGTCCACAGCCCGTGTGGAAAACTTGTGGATAACACCGCTTGCCTGCGGATATCCTGATTCGACCGGGGTTTTCCACCGATCTCCACAGCCTTTAACCGAAGGGTTTTTCGGAAAAGTGGAAATCTTCTTATCAAATAGCTGCAAACATTGCACTTACGAAGATCTTTCAGATCACGGCACTGTGGAAATAGATCCGCCGGTAAAAATGCAAAACATCCTTTAATTAACTGCAAAGACTGTCAATTAACTCACTCACGCTCTTGTGGAAAACTCGATCGTCACGCGTTAACGATTCTATCTTCTCCACAGAGTGCATTACGGTCGTATGATGCTTGCCTCCGAACTCACGCCCGATCTCCGGGAAGCTGTGGTTCGTCAGCCTCTTGCACAGGTACATCGCAACCTGCCGCGGAACGGCGATCGCCCTCGAATTGCTTTTTGATTTAAGTTCCTCGACCGTCATTCTGTATTGCGAAGCGACGGTGCGGGCAATGCGATCCATCGTCAGTCCGGCCGGATGTTCACTGTCGATGATATTCTTAAGTGCTTCCTGAGCGAGCATTTTGGACAGAGGCAACCCCTTAAGCGATGCGATCGCAACGAGCCGCACAAGCGAACCTTCCAGCTCGCGGACGTTGCTCTTGATCTTGCCGGCCATAAAGATGGCAATGTCATCGGGCAGGTGATATCCGTCAAGGTCGGCCTTGCGCTTCAGTATGGCGACCTTGGTCTCGAGGTCCGGAGGCTCAATATCGGCGATCAATCCCCACTCGAATCTAGAATGGAGCCTCTCCTCAAGCGTAGGTATCTCACGGGGCGGACAGTCGCTCGAAATAACTATCTGCTTCTGATTGTTATGGAGCGTGTTGAAGGTGTGAAAAAACTCCTCCTGCGTGCGTTCCTTGCCGGCCATGAACTGGACGTCGTCCATCAGCAGTACATCGATCGAGCGGTATTTGTCGCGAAACGCCGGGGTTTTATCGAAGCGGATAGCGTTGATGAGTTCATTCATGAACTTTTCGCTGGTGATGTAAGCAACGCGCAAGCTCGGGTTTCTCTGCCGGATCGAGTGTCCGATCGCGTGCATCAAATGCGTTTTACCTAGCCCTACGCCGCCGTAAATAAACAGAGGGTTGTAGGTCGTTCCAGGCGATTCGGCCGCGCCCAGGGCCGCGGCGTGAGCAAACTGGTTTCCTGATCCGACAACGAACTTATCAAAAGTATATTTCGGATTCAGTGACGTATCGATCGGGTCCAGATCACGAAAATTCGTTGTCACTCCGTGTATGACCGGCCGCGGCTTGGGCTCGAAGTAAAGTTCGTCGGCCTCGGCCCCGTCATCTTCCGTGAGTTCATTTTCAGGGGCGACCCAGACGACCTTGTAACCGGCAAGGTTCACCTCTTTCAGTGAATCCTCCAATAGGCCCGAGTAGAATCGATTGACCCAGTCGACAGTGGCATCGCCTGCCGAAAGCCGCAGTTCGCGATCGTCGGTGTCCATTCCGACAAATCTTATTGGTAGAAACCATGTATCAAATATTTGCGGATTCAACTGCTCTCGGATCAGGCCGAGAATATCATCCCAAACAGTGGTTTTTTCCAGAATCAGTTCCAACGATATACTCCAAAATGTGCTTAAGAGGTAAACTGTTTTTCGGTCAATTCTCAGTAAGGCGGCCCGGGTAAAATATCGCAGTGGGCGAAGACTGTAAATGGTGCGAAAGCCTTTCTTTTTGCGAGCTTTTTACTGCCGCCTTCGAGTAAAATGTAGATGAGTTTTCCACAACGATTTCCACAGGTGTGTGGAAAAAGCGCTTAAACTCTAAGGTAAAGCTTCAAGTCTTTTATTTTCAATACTTTACGAGTACAATTACGCGAAAAACGGATATCAGACTAACACGAATATCAGGGGAGCGCAAACGGAATTCCACAGGTTTTTTTCAGAGGTTTTAACGCGGATTTAACATCCTTTTTTAACAAACACTTGGATCGATTTTCGTTCGTTCCGGGGTTAACTTTCAGAGCGATCTTTGAGTTGAAAATGGTCTAAAAATGGCAAAAAAAAATGAAAAAATTTCACCCTCGACAACGGCCGCGACCGAGAGTCTGATGATTGAGTTGGAAAAGGCGTGCCAAGGGCTGGTCTATATCAGCGAAACCGATTCGGATATCGTTCCATTTGTTACCGATGCGATCGACAAGATCGATCCTGACAACATTTTTCGGTTATGCAAAGCCGATCCGTCAACCAACGTCGAGATCATTGAGGAATCCGCGTTTTTTCATAGACTGACCGAAAAAAAGGATTGGTTCGGTCCGCGGGAGAATGACCGGGCGGCCCGATTTCTCAAACTGCGGCAACTACTGACATCGCGACTAACAGACATTAGCGTCTTTCGCATCGGGAAGGTCAGGATCGAGATCATCGTTGCCGGACTGGATAAGGACCGAAGGGTAGCCGGCATCAGGACGATCGCAGTGGAGACATAAGTTCAGGCTGCCCCGTTAAGAGCAGCCTGAACAGCTTTGAGCATAGTTCCTTAACTATTTTGCGGTTACGCTGCTGGCACCGGATTTTTTGGTGACGATCGATCCGGGATTTCCGCGGTATTCAACGCGGCTCGCTCCGGACAGATCAGAATTCAGCTCGCCTGAAACATTTACCGCCGCAAAACTCGCACCGCTCGCCTCGATCTTGGCGTTCGTTACGCTCAGGCCGTCCGCTAAGACCTTTGTCGCACCGCTGATATCAACATTCAGTTCGGCAGCCTCACCTGTAACGGACACCTTTGACGCCCCGCTCGAGTGAATATTCAGGGCATCATTCTTTATGCCGCTTAACGAGACGGCAGCAACACCTGACGCATCGACCTTGTTGATAGCCGGTGCCTCGATCAGCACCTTAAGCCCCTTCTTAGAACGGATCTTATGATCGACCTCGATATACAGTGTTCCGCCGCGAACCTCGGTGACGACGTGGCCAATAAGGTTCTCATCGGCATCCACCTGGACCTTAAAGTCCTTGCCGGTGACGATCTCGACCTGAAAGATGCCGCCGACATCGACTCCGTCAAAGCCGGACACGTTGCGAACCTCGGTAACAACGTTGCCGTTGCCGGAGATAGTGCCGAAATCCATCGAGAATTTGACGAACCGATCACCGGCCTGCCCAAAAGAGAAGAAGTTTGATGCGGCAAGCCCGATAAAGAGAGCCACCGCGAAAAAAATAAATCCAAACCGTTTCATTATTATTGCCTCCAAGTTCTGAAAGATTAGCTAGACCTTTGAACGGTTTTGGGTCAGACAAAGTTCGCAAAAAGTTTTATTCGTATCTGAGGGACTCGATCGGATTGAGCCTGCTCGCCCTAAAAGCGGGCATTACACCGGCGACAAATGCGACCGCCGATACCAAAGCAAACACCGACACGATCGACGGCAGCGTGAATGCAAAAAGGCTGAAACCCTCAAAAGACTCGGCATAAGCTGCGATCAGGACCTTATTTGCGGCCAGTCCGACCGCGATACCGCCGATCGTGCCGAGCAGTGCCCCCCAAAATCCGATCAGCACCGATTCCAGTGAAAATACGGCAAATATCCTTCCGCGACTCATCCCTAGTGCTTTTTGAAGACCGATCTCCTTTGTGCGTTCAAGCACGGCGATAACAAGAGTATTGATTATCCCGAAAGACGCCGCGAGCAGTGCGATCAGCGCAAAGAGGCTCATACCTGTCTTAAATATCCCGATAGCATCGTACGTACGCTTTTGAGTGTCTGCTATCGTGTCGGCCTCAAACCCCTTTGCGTCAAGCGACCGTTTTACCGCGGCGATCTTTGCTTCGTCACTGGTCGCCATCTGGATCGTAAATCCCGGGAATTTATCCGGGCCTTCGCCGGTTCTCTGGTCCTCGTGTATTTTTCGTGCTGTACCGGCATCGACAAATGAGTTGTAGTTTGTCATAAAGCCCTTGGTCGCGACGCCGACCACCTCGAGCGGCAGCGACCTGAACGAACCATCCGGTGCTTTGTATGAGATCGCCACTTTCTTGCCGATCAGGCTCGCTACGTTCTGATCCAACTCGCGCGCGAGGCCCAGCGGGATAACGATCTGATCTTGTCCGTTGATCGAATGCCCGGCTTCGGTCTTTTGCGTAATGCCCTCTGATAGGACCCCTAACTCCAACTTGTATTTCTTTTGACCGTCGAGCGTGATGTACTCGCCCTTGATCTGATATCTCGGGGTTATGCCTTTGACCCCGTCCAGATCGCGAACCACAGCCTCCATTTGCGGTATAGTCAACAAAAACGTATTCGGGTCGAACTCTTCTCCTTCATCGTCTTTTGACGTTTCCTTGTACTCCTCGGGGGCCCCGGCCTTAGGGCCGCCGGCCGGCCGCTCTATCTTACGGCGTACCATTATCACCCGGTCGCTTTCGATATTCTTGACCTGACTTTCGACATAGTTGCGCATGCCGTCACCGAGCCCGTTCGTCATCGTCAGAGTAAACGAGCCGACAAATATGGCTGCCACGGTCAGAAATGTCCTGAGTTTGTTACGAAAGAGGTTTCTGTTAGCTATCCGGATCAGGTCCCAAGACTTCATATATTTTTACCTCGCCGCTCCGAAACGACCTGTCCGTCTTTCATTTCAATTATCCTTTGGCAACGTTCGGCCAGATCGTCATCGTGCGTGACGATAACGATCGTAATTCCCTGATCACGGTTAAGCTTGAAAAGCAGGTCCTCGACGACCGCGCCGTTAAGCGAGTCGAGATTGCCGGTCGGCTCGTCCGCAAAGATCACCCCTGGCTTGCCGACCAAAGCACGAGCGATACAAACTCGCTGCTTTTCGCCGCCGGAGAGGTCCTTCGCCTTTTTATTGATCTTATCGCTCAATCCGACCGCGGCCAGAGCAGTACTTGCTCCGGATGTCAGTTCAGACATGTCGGCTCCGCGAATTCGTAAGGGAAGTGCAACGTTCTCAAAAACAGTATCGCGGCCATTCAGGAAGAATTGCTGGAAGACAAAGCCGAATCTCTCATTTCGGAGAGTATTTTTGGCGCGTTCCGAAAGCGTTGAAATGTCACGACCATCGACGATGACGCTGCCTTCGGTCGGCTCATCAAGACAGGCCAGCAGGTGCATCAGCGTTGATTTGCCGCTGCCGGATTTACCAACTATCGCAACGCATTCTCCGTTTTCGACCCGAAGGTCGACATTTGAAAGCGCCTGAAAATCCTGGCCTTCGCCGGAATAGGTTTTTGATAGGTTCTTTACTTCGAGCATAAAGGTTGTTCATCGGAGTGTCCGTCGTGTTGACGGAGCCCGAAATACCTTTACGCCGAAGACCGGTAAATGTTCTCACAAACTCGGCCAGTCGGGGCCGGTCCGCCATGAGTTCATTTTTCGGAGGGCGGTTTTGGGATGACGGTCGCCTGCCAGGCAACTGCCTGCCATTTGCCATTTCGTTTAACAAAAGTACCGGTATTGTAGTGGTTTGACACTGTTTTGCCGCCGTCGGGCCGGGTCGTAATGCCGACAAGCTTGAATGCTACGACCGCCGTCTTTCCGTATTGATGGATCTGTATCTCTTCGGCGGAGTAGGCTGTCACAGGGTCTTCGGGTTTCGGTGCCGGAGCTGATCGAACGCCTTTCATCAATTCGGCCTTGTCTATACGCACCCCGGCCGAGCGTGTGTAAATGAGATCTTCCGCCCAAAACCGATCGTGCACGGCGGCATCGTTTCGTCCGGCACCGGCAAGAAAGTAGTTCAGAAGTTTGGTAAGTTCCTCAGCGGCAGGAGCGGTCTGAGAGATCGCCGGTAACGCATTCAGCAGCAAAATTGCCGCAAGGAGCATAGAGATTTTGATCTGTTTCATTTATTTGAGGTCGGTCTGAAGCCCTTATTTTGCAAAAAAGTAGAACTGCACAGCTTGGGCCAATCCGATCAAAAAGCCGAACAAGGCTCCAAAAAGCTCGATCGTCCTAAGGTGCTCTTTGGCGACCGACATCACCAGAGACTCGAGTTTTTCGACCGGATAATTTCGTATTTTTTCACGCACAACGCCGCCGACATCAAATTCCGCGACCGCCTCAGGCAGTTTGGCATGTACGGCCGAAATGATCGCATCGGTCAGGGAGGTGCTCGCATCGCGCACCTTCTGTTCGCCGATATGATCGCCGATACGGCCGATCGGATGCGAAAGCAGTTTATCGATCTGGCCGGCGAGCATCTCGTTGATAATATTGGCGGTTTCCTCGCGGGCAAGAATGTCGAGCAAGCCCCTCGAGAGCATCGATTTGAGCTTCTCTTCGGCTTCCGGGTGGATGGCCCGAAGTATGGAATCGATGCTGTGCGGCCGCAGCCCGTCCAGAGTCTCGCTAATGTACGATGTGATACCGCCGATCATCTCCTCACCGCGAACGAGTCCGAGGACCGATCCGGCAACCTGTTCCTTCAGCCTGTCAAGCTGCTCAGGGGCGATGGTGCCGATCGCCACCGGCAATGGCTTCGAGAGAGCGGTGTCGATGCTCGAACCTATAAAATTGCGAGCCTCGTCGGCAAAGAATTCGCCTCTGAGCGTCTCTTCGATACGCCGCGGCAGGCTCTCGTTGACAAGGTTGTCGACCTCTTGCAGCAGATTTTCGCGGGATACGAAGATCTTTTTGTAAAACGGCAGATTTTCGTAGTATTCGTGAACCTCTTTTTTTATCAAGGCTCCGATCTGGTTTCGTGTCCGCTCGGATGCGGCGAGTTCGGTAAGCTGTCTGATTGCCGGCTCGACCTGTTCGTTGGCCTTTTCTTTCAGCAAAGCAACCGCGTCATCAGTGAAAAGGTCCCCGAGCGGGGTTTCGGCACCCGCAAGGTCATCTATCCGGCGGTTGATGAACTCGCGTATCTTGTCCTCAAACGACCTCGCCGCGACCGCCGAGCGTACCCGGGCGTCGAGAAACGACTTGATCTTTTCGAAGGTTTCGTCGTCGATCACCTCAGAAACCCGTTTGCCCAGCACGTCATCGACACGCCGTGTAACGAACGAGCTGATCGCGGCGGTCGATTCATCGCTCTTAAGTATCGCGGTAATATGCTCTGATAACCTCAACTGCAGCCCCGATATTGCGTCAAGTATCGGTTCACGTACGTTCTTGGGAAGGGTCTCGATAATCGACGGATAGCTTTGCGAGAGTAGATCGGACGTGTACGAGTCGACAACCGCTCGGATCTTACGTCGGAGAAAGTCGTTGCCGGTCAATTGTTCAATGATAGTGTCGTGTGAGACCAACTCCTCGCCGACGGCCTTTCCGATGGCGGTCGCCAGACGGTCGCGGTGGCGCGGGATCATGCCCTGGGGAAATATTGTGAGCCCAAACAACCTCAGTGGTTTGCGAGGTCTGAAAAGCATCCTGACCGCCAACCACGCTCCGACATAACCGTGGACGGTCGCGAATAAGATCAGAAGAGCGATCTGGACGTACAGATCTTTAAAGATCGGTTCGATACTATTTATTAGATCCTGCACTATATGATCGAAATGGGCTTACCCAAAACCTAGAAAACCTGAAAACCCTTCGACTTCAAACAGAACTCAGCAAAGTCACACATCCACTCATACCCGACGCTATAGTTCTTCCACTGTTCGTCATCATCCCTGTGAAGCGTCATATCGTCCGGGGCATCAGTGATGGTCAGATCCGCAAAGATGCGCTTATTCGGCTCCAACTTCGGAAGTATTTGATCACGAATGCGTTCACCCAACTCATGTGCATCTTCGATGGACACTTTGACTCCCGTACCCGCGTATGTCATTTGTCTGATGGCCCCTTCGCCGATAATATCCAGACTCTTAATGACCTCGAGAGCCGCTTTCCATTGCCATACGCTTGCCGGCATCTCGAAGTTCTCAGAACCCATATCGATCAATGTATAGCTCATAAATATCCCCCAGCAAATGCTAATAGTGTTGGCAGCGAATAGTCAACGATGTTTTGTCAAAGAGGCGTGGAAATGTGATAGCCAAGCGAATATAATCACGTTTATGACCCAACCGATCTCATATGCCGACGCAGGCGTTTCAATCGATAACGCGAACAAGGCCGTGGCTAAGATCCGCGAATACGCACGATCCACATTCAACGAACGGACGCTGACAGAGATCGGCAGTTTTGGCGGGATGTTTGCCGGGGCTTTTCCGAATATGGCTGAGCCGATCTTGGTGGCGTCAGCGGACGGCGTCGGGACCAAGCTGAAGTTGGCGTTCGATACCGGTATTCACAACACGGTCGGAGCTGATCTCGTAAATCATTGCGTCAACGACATTCTCGTGCAGGGAGCAAGGCCTCTGTTCTTTCTCGATTACTTTGCAACCGGCAAGCTCGACCCCGACGTCACCGCTTCGGTCGTCGAGGGTATGGCACGGGCGTGCCGCGAGAATGGATGCGTCTTGCTCGGCGGCGAGACTGCCGAGATGCCTTCAATGTACGCCGACGGCGAATACGATCTCGCTGGCTTTATCGTCGGCGTTGTCGATAAGCCAAAGGTGATCGACGGCAAATCTATCGCGCCCGGCGATGTCGTGCTTGGCATTCCGTCAACGGGATTGCAGACGAATGGCTATTCACTCGCGCGTAAACTCTTTTTCGAGGTCGGTGGTTACACGCCTGATTCGTTTGTCGAAGAACTCGGCACAACCGTCGGCGAAGCGCTGCTCGCCACCCACGCCAGCTTTTTGCCCCAGATCGGCCCGCTACTCGACAGCGGCGTGATAAAAGGCCTCGTCCACATCACCGGCGGCGGCTTTTTGGAAAACATCCCGCGGATCCTACCCGAAGGTGTGTCGGTTGAGATACAACGCGGAACATGGCCTGAGCTAACGGTCTTCGGCCTTATGCAAAATCTTGGAAATGTCCCCGTTCTTGAGATGTTCAGGACTTTCAACATGGGTATCGGTATGATCATCGTGTGCTCAGAGGGCGACGCTGCGGCTATCAGCGATAGCCTCGGCAGTGCATACCGGATCGGTCAGGTGGCCGAAGGCGACGGTTCCGTTGTTATCGGTTAAAAGAGGCAAATTATATGGCGGATCTCTTCGAATCTCACACTAAGCGAAATATTGATCCCAAGAAATTGCTTATCGGGGCAGCGGCACTGATCACCCTTGTCGCGGCGGCATACGTGCTTTATCTTTTCAGCATTCCTAAGGGGCCGGACCCCGAGGAAGAGCTGGCCGTCGAGATCCGCGACAGCATGGTTCTGCTGCTCGACTACCAAACCTTTTCGGGCGACGAGTTTAGGCAGCAATTGCTCGGTAAAGGCCGCCTGGAAAAATACAAACGGGTCATCAACGAAGCGATCTTTACCTATCCCCGATCGAGTGACGAAGAGTTTCTGGAATTTGTAAAAAAGCACTTTTGGGATATCACCAAGGTGGACTTTGGCACCGAGACCGACGGCGAACTAAGGCTGGGTGATTACAAAGTGACCGCCTCGGACCGGTTTGGCCGCCTGTTTCGAACGACGATCGGAAATATCCGCATAGACCATCGTCAAACACTCGATTTTCCATTCAGCAAGGTAAAATATTCGCCGACCCTCGAAGAGATCAAAAACCTTACAAACAACTCGCAGGTTTACGGCGGCCGGCTAATTACGCAGGTTCCCGAACGCAGCTTTTCGCCGACGGTTATTTTTGCTAATCACGGCATCATGGTCGCCAGGCCCGGCGAACCGTCGATGAAGCGATTGGCGGAAGACCTCGTTCGTGACGCGGGCACTGATCGCTACGCTCGAATTCAGGCATTGGTCGATTTTGTTTCAAACGAGATCCAGTACAGCTATACCGAGGCGTTAAGTCGCGGTGAAACACTAAAACGCGGAAACGAGACACTGATGACCCGCACCGGCGATTGCAGCAACAAGACCATCCTGCTCGCATCACTGCTCGAGCAGATCGGGGAGGATTACTTGCTGCTTTACACGCCCCGTCACATCACCGTTGCCGTACCGCAGGGTGAGTTTGTAAATAACAACAAGCTGGACTTCACTTGGGACGGAAAGCCATGGCTGATCGCCGAAACAACAGTGCCCGGATTCCAGATCGGTCAGACGATGGTCACGGAATCACGCATTTTGACCAAGGTCGAGTATGTCCAAAACCCTAAGAATTCGGGCGTTATCTTTGACGCAAATTCCTACGAGGTCCTGAAATTTCTGTAACAAAGTCGGTTTTTTCCAATAGCGAGCTCCCTGACAAGTTTGCTCCTCGTTCTTTGTTGCAAAAGCGTTTTCTTATGAAGATAGGCATTCTCATCTCAGGCCGGGGTTCAAATATGGCCGCTCTCGTGGACGCGGTCCGAAACGGCGAAATACCCGATTCGGAGGTTGCAGTCGTTATCAGTGACAAACCGGATGCCGCAGGCCTTGTAAAGGCAGCCGCGCGTGGCGTCGAGACGATCGTGAATGAACGGCGAGGCCGTACTCGTCAAGAACACGACGCTGAAACGGTTGCCGAACTGAAAAAACGCGGTGTTGACCTGGTTTGCCTGGCGGGTTATATGCGGCTGCTGTCACCGTCGTTTGTTCAGGCTTTTCCAAACAAGATCATCAATATTCACCCGAGCCTGCTGCCTGCGTTTCCGGGACTCGATGCACAACGGCAGGCGATCGAGGCCGGCGCCCAAGCGTCCGGCTGCACGGTACACTTCGTCGACGAACTACTTGACCACGGCGAGATCATCCTGCAGAAGGAGGTCGCCGTGCTCGACGGCGACACGCCCGAAACGCTTTCAGCCCGGATCCTGGAGCAAGAGCACGGGCTCTACGTCGCGGCGATCAAGAAGCTGGTCGCCCAGTGCTCCGATAGTACTGCGAAACCCAGAATGCCGGTCGCCCCACAACTATGACGTTCAGTTCCTAAATGCCGCCGGTTCGAAATATACCGATATGGCCATAGGCCTGCCCCAATATATTGGGCCTCCGCAACAGGAGCCACTACAGAGTGGCGTCCGTTTCCCTTCAACGCTAAGTGTCCATTTTTACAAGGTTTAGTTTTGACAATTGCCCACCTAAGCGCGTAAACTCTAGGTTTTCACTTCTCGAAGTGAATGTGATGGAGAGTAACTATGCCGAAGAGAACTTATCAACCGAACAACCGCCGACGCGCCAAAAAGCACGGCTTTCGCGCACGGATGGCGACCAAAAACGGCCGCGCGGTCATCAAGCGCCGTCGAGCGAAAGGACGCAAGAGATTAACGGTTCACCATTATTAAGCCTCTCGTTACCGAAGGATGAGCGCCTTAGAAAGCGGGCAGATTTCCTTCGTGTTTACGATCATGGCAGACGCTTTGAAGGCCGTTTTATGACGGTTTTCATTTTGCCCGCAAACGGTGGTGTTCACAGGCTTGGCGTAACGGCGACCAAAAAGGCGATCGGCAATGCCGTAGCCCGTAATCGCGCAAAGCGGCTGCTAAGGGAGGCATTCAGGTTGAGCCGTCCCGAACTGGCCACTATCGAGACCAAGTTCGACTGGGTTTTGAACGCGAGGCGCAGCCTGCTTTATGCAAAGCTCGATAAGCCGTTGGCCGAATTAAGAGCGATCGCGGCAAAGATCAAAGGCGGAATCCCGTGCGACAGCGATGGTGTTCCTACGAATATGAGATAAGGCGGAAGAACACACTCGCTTACGGCACGTGTTTCCGCCTTTACTCTTTTTTGAAGATGAAGTTTCTGGTTTTAGATATCTTAGGCATTTACAAGGCGTTTCTCTCGCCGTTTTTGCCACCGGCGTGCCGGTTTGAGCCGACCTGCTCGGAATATGCCCGTCAGGCGGTCGAAAAGTATGGTGCATTACGCGGAACATGGATGGGTCTAACGCGTATTTTGAGGTGTCAGCCTTTGTGTAAGGGCGGCCACGACCCCGTGAAATAATGGAAAATTCCGGTAATCAGAGTCAGTCTCGTTTCTTGATCGCGGCCGTATTGTCGATGGTCGTGCTTTTCGGTTGGTCGTACTTTTTCGCCCCGAAACCGCCCACCGGTGACGCCAATACGAACTCAAATACGGCGGCGAACTCTAACGCCGCGGCATCGACCCCGACGCCTGCCCCGGTCGCTCAAACGCCTGCGGCAACGCCGGCGGCGGCGACCCCGGACACGACGCCGAATCGTAAGATAACGATCAAATCGCCCCTCTACGAGGTTACGCTCGACTCAAAGGGGGCTCTCGCGACAAGCTGGATCATCCTCAAGAATGATTCGCCGAAGAGCCAATTTCCGGTCTATGCTGACGGTTCGACCGACAGCGACAAAAAGCCGATGCAGTTGATCTCGGCTGAGGCTCTGGCCAGAAGCCCGCAGGAGGTCCCGTTCAGGTTGAGTACCGATGACGCAGCGGTCAATGAACTCGTCAACGGACGAAACTATACTATCTCAGCGGCCGAGGACACGATATCGCTGGCTCAGGGACAGGAAAAGCAGATCGAGTTCGCATTGACGGTTGCATCCGGCGTTGAGGTCAAAAAGACGTTTGTCTTTCGCGCTGACAGCTACATTGCCGACCTCGGGGTCAGCCTAAAAAAAGGCGGGCAAAGTGTGCCGAATACTCGTTTGCTGATCGGAGCAAGCATCGGTGACCACGCGATCAACAATCACAACTTTTATCACATTGAATCGGAGGCCGTTGCCTCGATCAATGGTGATATCAAACGGCATCAGGGCAATTACACCTTTGTTTACGATGCCAACGGCCAAGCGACATTGACCGATAGCGGTACCGTCGACTGGGCGGGCGTCGGTGACGCATATTTTGCGATGGCGGCGATCCCGGCTAGTCAGGTCCAGGGACTTGAGTACCGTGCATCAAAATATGACGTTCAGACCAAGCCGTTTTACGAGAGCATCTTCCAATGGGTGCTGCGCAATGCCAAGACCAGCGAGACGCGTCACCTTGTCACCGTCTATATGCCGATCGCGGGTGACGGATCGATAACCAAGATATTTACCGGCACCAAGGACTATTTTCTGCTTTCATCGCTGAACAAGCCCCTTTCCGACCAGGTCGGACGCCCGGTCGAGATCACCAATCTGATCAATTTCAGCAATTACTGGTGGCTAAGGTGGCTGACCAAACCGATCTCGATCCCGATCCTTTACGCCCTCAATTTCTTTAACGGGCTGACGCATAATTACGGCCTTGCGATCATCGTTTTCACCTTCCTGTTCTACTCGCTGCTGTTCCCGCTTCGCTGGTCGCAGTCAAAGTCGTTCAAGAAGGCTTCTGGCAATGCACCGAAGATGAAAGAGATCCAGGACAAGATCAAGGATCTGCAAAAAAAGGGAGTTCCGACCGACGACCCGCGGATGCGGGCACTGCAGATGGAGCAGCTCAAACTGACAAAGGACGCATTGCCGATCGGCGGCTGCCTCCCGATGCTCTTGCAGTTTCCGCTCCTGATCGCCTTTTACACCGCGGTGACGGTATCGCTCGAGGTTCGTCAGGCGTCGTTCCTTTGGCTGCCGGACCTCTCGGCGGCCGACCCTTGGCATTTGCTTGAGTTTGCTTTCGCGATCTCGATGGTGCTCTCGATGAAATTTACGCCCACCGCCGCGACCGTGACGCCTGAGCAGCAGATGCAGCAGAAAATGATGACCTATCTGATGCCGATAATGATGTTGTGGGTCATGTGGTCAGCACCGTCAGGATTGCTGCTTTACTGGTTCTTCGGCAACATCGTAAGTTTCGGCCAGCAAATGGTGATCAACCGTTTGAACAAGACGGCCGTGCCGCCGGGAACCCAGATCGTCGATTCGGTTCCGGCCGGTGCGAAGAAGGTCAAGTCTAAGTGATCGAGGGAAGTGTCCGGACCCTTTTGACGGAGCCGGACGTTGTGAAGAATATGAATCAGATCTGTGATAACGCCAAAGAGTTCTTATCGGGGCTTGTGTCGGATATGAAGTTTGACCTGACGGTGACCTCATCGTGGACCGACGAGGGCTGTTTATTGAACCTCAGCGGTGAGGATGCTCACTTCGCCCTGGCGGAGAACGGTGAACTGCTCGACGCTTTCGAGGTGCTGTTGTTTCAGGTTTACGGCCGCGAACTCGACCGTGAACATCGGTTTGTCGTTGACGCCGAGGGTTTCCGTCAGACAAGAAAGGCGGAGCTTCACGCGATGGCACGTTTTGCCGCTGATCAGGTACGAAAGACCGGACGGCCGTTCACTTTCGGCGTACTCAACTCGACCGAGCGGCGCATCATTCATTTGACCTTGCAAAAGGAAGACGACCTTTTTACTGAGTCGGTCGGCGACGGCCGCGAACGTCGTTTGCAAGTGCGGCTGCAATAGCAGACAGGCACATTGGCACATACATCGGCACAGGGTGAGTTTTGAACACTTGCTCTGTGCTCTTTGCTTTTACTGTGGTGAAATATAGGTGATGTCCCAGACGATCGTCGCATTAGCAACTCCAACAGGCCGCAGCGGGATCGGTGTGATCCGCGTCAGCGGTGACGGAGCATTATCGATCACGCAGAAAATGACCGGCGGCGATGGCCTCTCGCTGAAGCCGCGTACGGCCTCGTTGCGCAAGCTCTTTTATCCCTCGACCAACGAGGTTGTCGATGAGGCGGTCATCACATATTTTCCCGGACCGCGTTCGTTCACCGGTGAGGACGTTGTTGAGATCAGTTGTCATGGTTCGCCGGTATTGCTCAGACAGGTCATAGATATATGTCTCGAGCTGGACGCCCGAATGGCCGAACCCGGTGAATTTACGCTGAGGGCACTTTCAAACGGCAGGGTCGATCTCGCCGAGGCCGAAGCGATACGCGACCTGATCGATTCTCAGACAGCGGCTTCGGCTCGACAGGCGGTCAGACAGATGGGCGGTGAGATGTCGCGTCAACTGACTCCGCTCAAGAACGAGATATTGAGCGTCATCGTCGTGCTCGAGTCGGCTCTTGAGTTTGTCGAGGACGATCTTCCGGCAGCCCAGGTCGAGGGGGTTCGTAAAAGTCTTACCGACATTGTCAGCGAAACCGAAAGGCTTGCCGCCACGTACAAGGCCGGCCATCTCATTCGCGAAGGATTATGTGTCGCGATCGTCGGCCGCCCGAACGTCGGCAAATCGAGTCTGTTCAACGCTCTGTTCGGCGGAGACCGGGCGATAGTCACTGATATTGCCGGCACCACCCGTGACCAGATCCATGAGCGGCTAGTGATCAATGACATCCCGATCTCACTGATCGACACCGCCGGATTGCGCGAGACGAGCGATACCGTCGAGAGCATCGGCGTCGAAAGGTCTCGGGCATTGATGGCAGACGCCGACCTTGTGATCGTCATTCTCGATGCATCGGAGCCGATCACAAAGGAGGATCATGAGATCCTCTCTGAAGCAAGCAGATTTAACTTTATCGTCGCTCTCAATAAGATCGACAAGGTTCCGTCCTCTGACATCGACCATGTGATAGCGTCGCAACATTCGAGTCTCGCCTATCTGCGGCCGCGGATAACGCCCGTTTCGGCAAAGTCCGGCGAGGGGGTCGATCTGTTAAAAGATGCCATTATCAAACCGTTTGCCCCGGAGGACATCTCGAATGCGGGATTTTTGGTTTCGGACGCCCGGCACCACGACCTTTTGATCCGAACCAAAAACGAGATCGATGATTCGATAAAGCGGCTTGACGAGGGTATGAGCGAAGAGATCGTGCTGATCGGACTTCATAACGCCCTGCGATATTTGGGCGAAATCACCGGCGAAACCACTACAGAAGATATGCTCGGGCGAATATTCTCGACCTTCTGCATAGGTAAATGAAAAAGGGCCGCGGACCAGACAGGAACGGCATTACCAGTCTGATCCGCGGCCCATTGGCGGGGATTACTCCGCCGTTACGGTGATCTTTGCGGCCTCTTCGGCCGGCTTTTTTCTGAGTGCAAGGTAAAGAATGCCGTCCTTCAGTTTGCCGTTGACGTTCTCTGTTTCGACCGGGAACGGCAATCTCATTTGCCGGCAGAAGCGGTTGCTCCGCCATTCGTTCAGAAAGAGCTTCTCGTCCTCTTTCTTTTCCTCGGCCTTGGTCTCGCCGCTCATTATCAGCAAGTCATCCTTGAGGCTGATCTCGATCTCGTCCGGTTTAAAGCCGGGAACCGCCGCACGCACGTTGATCATCTTATCGGTCTGAGTTATCTCAAGCGGTGTCGGACGCAGTATATCCATCTCCGCCTTCAGCCAGTCGTCGAAGTGTGACGTCAGGTCATCGCCACGCAGCATAAAATAGTCGTACGCCTTTTTTGACGTTTCGGCTGTAAATTCCGCGACGCGTTCGAGCATCTTTTCGATCTCGACGAAGGCCGGAAACTTCGGTTCGGTATTCACCGGTTCCTTTGCCAGTGCTGTTGCTTCATTTTTCATTTCCCTATACTCCAATCATACTCGGCACACATTTAGTGCGCCGAGAGCCAGATCTACGGGGGAATAGAATCATGCATGGGCCGGCCGGTGCATTTTGCGACGCTTGCCTTTGTCTGCCTCTTCGACAGGTTTGGCAACCTCGATCGGATGATGCGACACCATTGACGGTAAGACTCCGATCATTCCCATAAAGACCATTCCGAAGGAAATAAAACCAAAGACCACTACCACCGGCATCGTCATAACTCCGCCTAAAAAGAGGATCAGTGCCACCGTTGCTATCACCAGCCAAAGCAATCCATATAATTTGACCATTTTTGAGTTCTCCTATTCCCTACTAATTAATGTGTGAGAAAGCTCTCACGTATCGGTATTCGCACTGTTGAAACAGCAAGGAACGTGCCAGTAAAAAATTTACTGATCAAATCGACATGACCGGCGTTAGTGCGCGCGTAAAAGGCCGCGACCGGGACGGCAAATGTGTCATTTTTCGCGCAAAAGAAGATCGCGGAAACCATGTCAGGGGTCGGCGCTGGCCCCAAGTCTGGTCTCCGCGATCTCTTTGTTTCGACACATCCCCAATGGGGCTGCGATCGAAATCTTTTGGAGGAATCTTCTTGACCTCCCGAGTTCACTACTCCTGTTCACGGCAATCTCTGTGCCACAAGACAGGCCGCCCGATCGTGCAAAAAACGGACTTGACCCAGCCTTCCGGGAAAGGTAGCCGCGAGAAAATTCACGAACCGGATCACAATGCGTGTGATTTTTCACGTCGCGACTCCTATCCGTATAACGAAAAAGAGCGCACTTTAGAAAGCGTCACTTCTGGTACGACTGTTGCTTGGTGTACGGGTGAGGAAATTGATGCTTCAAATGTCCGAACAAGTTGGGAGGTGACGCCATGACGGAGAAGATTCAACAAGCCGACTGGAAGGAGTTTTTCGACCGGATCAGTCAGGATTTTTTGGACTGGGAAATATCGGTTCAAATACTAAATCAGAATTCAGGTGCTCAAATGCTATCCGAGGGATTGCCGTTCAATGGGCTGACCTACGAGAACCGGCACGGACACGGCGTGATGGAACTGAATGTCGGCAGCGGTTCAAGAAACCACCAGACACATAATATATATGAGCCGAGATCCGTCGCATTCGAATCACACGGCCCCGGCGGTACGCTGGATATCGAGGACGATTCCGGTACCAAGACGCTTGTGAACTTTCTTCATCCAATGCCTTTTCTCGTCGAGTACGTCAAGAGCGAATTGTTGACTCGCGGCTAGTGGTTCATTTCATGGCAGAACTTTAAGAGCCCGCCTTATTGGCGGGCTCTACTATTTATTGGATCGTGTCGTCTATCGAGGGTACTAATTGTCCGGTTTCATCAGTATTTCTGGCAGCTCGGCGGCCGTTGATCTCAAGCGGAACTATTCGATAGAGCACCTCAATATTCTCACGGACCCAATTGTCCATCCAGTGAATACTTACCGCTGGGGTCAATGTTGGATTGATCGCGACTATCAGGCCAAGGATCCTTTCCCGTTCTTTTGCGTCGGTTACCCGTGCGGCTTCGCCGTCAACTATCACGCTGACCCAATTTTGATTGTCGATGACCTCTTCGAATTGAAGACAAACCCTCGGGTTTGCGGCGAGAATGCGCGATTTTTTCCCCTCGGTGGTGTAGATAAAGATCTCGCCGTTGTCGTAGGCAAAATGTACGGGTATCACATATGGGTGGTCGTTAAGGGAACACGCCAAATGCCCGTAATCGAGTCGCTCCAGCAGCTCTATTATCTGTGGCCTCGAGAGTTCTTGGACTTCCAGCATATCGATCCTCCTTTAACCGTACTCTTATAATAGCAAAGTACATGCCCCGCGGTTCGGACATTTGTTCGGCTGCAGAAGCGTGAAAAATCTACGTATCGGCGCGTGCTATTCCACGTTCTGCGACCCGATGTGCGAATACCCGATCATCAAATACCGATTTCGCGTTCGGTTTTTCAAACTTGCCGAACGGTACGCCAATTGCACCTTTCGAGGGTGACATGGATATTTTCGCAGGAGGTCATCAAAATGAAAATCGTTATCGCGACCGATGGATCTGATTACAGCAGGGCGGCCGTTGCTGAGGCCAGCAAATATATTGCCGATATCGAAAATACCGAAGTGATAGTCGTTTCGGCGTACGAGGACGCATTCCCGATCACAGCCGAGCCGTTTGCGCTTTCCGCCGAGTATTATCAGAAGATCGAAGAGGCGGTCAAGGAACAGGCGACCCATTTCATAGAAGAGGCCGCCGATGATCTTATTGCCAGATTTCCGGGCAAAACGCTGAATGTTTCGACCGAGGTCCTGCGCGGATCACCAGATCGGGAGATCGTCGAATTTGCGAAAAGGTCAAAATGCGACCTGATCATCGTTGGTTCGCACGGCCGCGGCTTTTGGGGACGCATGCTCGGTTCGGTTTCAGATGGCGTCGTCCATCATGCACCTTGTTCGGTACTGGTGGTCAGAACTCCGCATAAGTAGGAGTGGCTAAATGTCTGCGGTTGCCCAAATATTTTCGGAGCGGACCGGATGGACACTCGCGATGCGCAGTTTTGCGGTGTGGCTGGCATTGATGGCGGCTGAGTCCGTAAATGGTGCATTTCGGGAAGCCTTTCTCGTTCGATCGATGGGACAGGTTCAAGCGCGACAGCTTTCCTTTGGACTTTCGCTGGTAATACTGCTTTCCCTGGCGATACTGTTCATCAAGTGGATCGACACGTCTCTCCGTCACAGATTGTTGGCGATCGGAGCGTTCTGGGCGATATTGACGGTGTGCTTTGAGGTGGTACTGGGCCGGTTGATACTTGGGGCATCGTGGTCGGCCATCCTGAGTGATTATGACGTGACCCGCGGCGGATTGATGGCGTTTGGGATCGTTTTTATGATATTTCTTCCATTACTCGCCCGCCGGCTGCGATGCGGTCAGGTCTAGGTTCGAGGTCATGTCCGTTTTGGCCCTGCAAGCACCTCGGCAACTGAGTTGAGAAGTGTTTCGGCGGTATACGGCTTGATCAGAAAATCCGTAATGTCCATTTCCTTTAGCTCAGCGGTCTGGTCAACGCTGGCAAGTCCGCTCATTGCTATTACCCGTACTTTTTGATCGATCTTCCTGAGTGCCCTTATCAAGGCCACACCGTCCATGTAGGGCATCGCCATATCTGTTAGTACAAGTGAAATTTCGTCACCATGCTTGGCGTATGTCGCGAGCGCGTCGGTGCCATCGACGGCCAGCATTGTCCGGTATCCATATCTTTGCAGCGTCGCTTCGGCAACCAGGCGTATATTCTCCTCGTCGTCGACGATCAGTATCAACTCGCCGTTACCTGACGGCAACTGTATCTCGGCCCGGCTCTCGACATGGTGTTGAGCGTCGTCGTTCGACGGCAGATAGATAGAAAATCGCGAGCCGCGTTTTACCTCACTATATACGTTCAAAAAGCCGCCGTGGCTCTTGATTATCGTAAGCGTTGTCGAAAGGCCGAGTCCGGTACCCTTTCCGATCTCTTTGGTCGTAAAGAACGGATCGAAAATTCGTGACACAACCTCCGGACTCATACCCGTTCCGGTGTCGCTGATCGTCAGAAGCACATAATTGCCGGGCTCGGCATCAATGTTCATCCTCGCGTAGTTTTCGTCGACGATGACATTGCTGGCCTTGATCGTGATATTTCCGCCAGTCGGCATCGCGTCGCGGGCATTTATGCAAATGTTCATCAGGACCTGATGGATCTGTGTCGGGTCAGCCGAGATCACCCACAGCTCAGGGTCCATATCGAATTTGACCTCGATCGATCGCGGCAGGGTCTCGCGGAGCACGCTGACGATCTCTTTGACAATGTGTTTTAGCTGGACCGGAATGCGGTCACCGCTCATACCTCTTGCAAAAGTAAGTACCTGTCGTATCAAGTCCGCTCCCCGTTCGGCATTTTCGCGGATCATGGATAGCCAACGGGCGGTTTCAGCATCAGGCCGGTTCAGCTGGAGCATGTCGACGGACATCAATATGGGTGAGAGTATATTGTTCAGGTCATGAGCGATGCCGCCGGCCAAGGTCCCGATCGACTCCATTCGCTGAGCCCGGAGCAGATGTTCTTCGGTCCGTTTCTTTTCGGTGATATCCGTATTGGTGATCAGGATATAATCAGGCTGGCCGCGTTGATTGCGGATCAGGCTCCATCGGCTTTCGACGAAGATCGAGCTCCGTGTATTCGTAACATTGGCGACTTCGGTCTTCCACTCGTCGGCGGTCTTGAACGCTGCCCGAGCTTCTTCGATCAGCGATTTATCTCCGCCGCAGACCAATTCACACATATTGCGGCCCAGTACCTCATTGAGCGACCACCCGTAGATGCGTTCAGCTCCCTTATTCCAATACAGGATCTGATAGTTGAGGTCGCATACGAGGATCGCGTCCTGGGCCTTGTCGAGCAGTGACGCCTGCTGGCTGATCCGCTCTTCGCCGCGTTTTCGTTCGGTTACGTCGTATCGGATCGAGATGTATTGAAACGGTTTGCCGCCATCATTCAGAAACGGAACGATCGTTGTATCAACCCAATAGATAGATCCGTCCTTTGCCCGGTTTCGGATCTCGCCGTGCCAGACCTTGCCGTTGGCAATGGTGGTCCATATCGTTCTGATAAACTCCTTTGAGTGGTAGCCGGAGTTGATTATCCTGTGATCCTGTCCGATCAGTTCGTTTCGGCCGAATTTTGAAATCTCACAGAACTTGTCATTGACGTAGGTGATCACGCCTTTCTGGTCTGTGATCGCAACGATCGCCGACTGATCGAGCGCAAATTTGAGGTCGGCCAATTCCTTATCGGCCTGTGCCCTTAGGTAAATATCTGAATTTTCGTCTGTGTCGGTCAAGACGGTGTTCATACCGATCATTCCTCGGTAATGTTCTCAATGCCGGCTTTTCGCAATTTATAACGGAGCTGATCGCGGGAGATGTCCAGAAGTTTGGCCGCTCGGGTCAGGTTGCCTCCGGTCCGTTCGATCGCCTGACGGGCAAGTTCAAATTCAACCGTTTCGAGTGATATCCCGTTTGGCGGCAGGATAACGGCCGACGTACCGTAACCTGAATCGGCGGAGATCGCCAGCATGTCGGCCGGCAAGTGCGTGGCAGTGACCACCTCGCCGTCCTCAAGGATCGACGACCTCTCGATCACGTTCCGCAGTTCGCGGACATTTCCGCTCCAGCGATAATTGCGAAATATCGCAGCGACGTCAGGCGAAAGCCCGGTCAGCGGCTTTCCGCGGCGTTTTACATTCACTCGGTCAATGTAGTGCTTTGCCAGCAGCAAAATGTCGTCGCCGCGGTCGCGCAGCGGCGGGATATCCACCTGGATCACGGATAATCGAAAATAAAGGTCGAGCCTGAAATTACCCTCTTCGCTTTCCTTTTTGAGATCGCGGTTAGAGGCGGCAACTATTCTGGCGTTGAGGCTGATGTCCTTAAGTCCTCCGACCCGGCGAAAGTTACCCTCCTCGAGAACCCTCAGCAGCTTGGCCTGCAGCGGCAATTCCATCTCGCCGATCTCATCAAGAAAGATCGTACCGCCATGGGCTTGCTCAAATAGGCCCTCTTTTCGCTGTTTTGCGTCCGTAAACGCACCCTTTTCGTATCCAAACAACTCCGACTCGATGAGCGTCGCCGGTAGTGCGGCACAGTTGATAGCAAGATACGGGGCCTCAGAGCGGTCTGACGCAAAGTGGATCGCCCTCGCGAACAGATCCTTGCCGGTTCCGGTCTCGCCGTTGAGCAAGATCGACGCAACGTCGGATACTGCGACGCGCCGTGCAAGCTCAAGCGCCCGCTTGATCGCATCGGATTCGCCAATTATTTCGGAAAAGCTAAAACTGCGTGAACGTTCCTGCCGGACCTGTTTGACCTCACGGCGAAGTTCTCGCGTTTCGACCGCATTTCTCAGTGTTATCCGCAGTTCCTCGAGCCGAACCGGTTTGCCGATAAAATCATGCGCCCCGCCGCGTAGAGCGGCGATCGAATTCTCAACATCGACATTGCCGGTGATCATCACCGCGATGGTGTTCGGATTGGACTCCTTGATACTGTTGAGAATGTCGATGCCCGACCCGTCAGGCAGATCGATGTCGAGCAATGCGATGGGCGGTTCCTCTTCCGCAAAGATCCGCTTGGCCGACTCGACCGAGTCTGCCTCGATCACCTCGTAATTCCACGAGCGAAGTGCTTCACCGAGAGCCATTCGGATGAATCGATCATCATCAACTACGAGTATCTTGCCGCTGATATCTGACATGGTTATTAAACGCTACCCTCTATTATAGGCGATGTGGTGAGAATTCTTAATCCCCTCAGTGCGAAAAAATACGCACCAAAACGGATAATTACTCAGGTTCACGGCCATTTTCGCCTTAAATCACGGCATTTTGACATGGCACGGGCGTTGCTCAATGAGGAGTGACAAGATCAACGTTTGACGATCACCCTATGAAAATACTCATTGCATACGACGGTTCGCGAAGTTCGGAGTCAGCTTTGGACGACCTCGAACATGCGGGCCTTCCCGATACGGGTGAGGTCGTTGTAGTGACTGTTGCCGAAGTGTGGCTGCCGCCGCCCGAGTCGGAAAACGGCAATGGGGCTTCGCCTGAATTCATCAAGGAGATCGTCAAAAGGCACCGTGAGAGAGGCGAGCGATGGTTGACCTCAGCCGAAATGATGGCAAAGCACGCTGACGATCGTCTGCGGGTGATCCTGCCCGGTTGGAAGACCTCGGCCAGGGCGACATACGGGTCGCCGGCCTGGGAGGTTCTGACGATCGCGGACGAATTTAAGCCGGATCTCATCGTCGTCGGTTCTCACGGACACTCTGCGATTGGGCGGATCGTTCTTGGCAGCATTTCGCAGAAGATATTGACCGAGGCCCATTGTTCGGTGCGGGTTGCACGTGGCCGGATAGAGGTCGATCCGGCACCCGCCAGATTGATCATCGGATTTGACGGCTCAGCCGGAGCCAACGCCGCCGTTGACACCGTCCTCGACCGCGTCTGGCCCGAGGGAAGTGAGGTACATCTGGTGGCGGCAACCGACTCGATCGTTCCGACGGCGATCGGCAGATTCATTCCCCCGGTTGCCGATTGGGCGGAGGATGAATTAAGAATTGAATACGAGTGGGTCGCGACGATGGCTGAAAAGGCCGCACGGTCACTGACAAAGGCCGGGCTGAAGGTCACGACCAGGATCATCGAGGGTGATCCGAACAGGATTCTCGCCCACGAAGCAGAGAATTGGCATGCCGACTGCATTTTCGTCGGGGCCAATGCTTTCGGCAGCCGCATCGAGCGGTTTCTGCTGGGAAGCACCTCTGCCGCAGTGGCGGCCAGGGCAGCTTGCTCCGTTGAAGTAGTTAGAAAGTCAAAGGGATAATTTCACCTGCTCCTCCTGGCGAAAAGGGTCTGCAACGCGATCGTTGCCGGCCCTTTTCACATCAGAACACTTGATCAATATCTTAAAAAAGGGTGCCGAAGCACCCTTTTTTGATAGTCAACCTCGACCACAGATCATTTCGAGCCCATCTTTGAAATGTCCTCTTTGAGTTTTGTAAGAGCATTATTCTTAGGGTCGACACTCTCAAGTTTTGCAAGGGTCGCCGAAGCCTTGGCCGAGTCGCCCTTCTTGGTATAGGCAACCGTCAGATTTTGGAGCGTCTGAATGTGGCCCGGATCCAGCTGGAGCGACTGGTTGAATTCCTGGATCGCCCGGTCATAATTTGGCGGGTCGCGAAATACAAAAGTTAGCCCCATATCGGTCCGGACGTTGACATCGTCGGCCTTTTTGGCCAATGCAGCTGTGTACCACTTTTCAGCTTCCTCGTAATGGCCGCCGTCGAAATTTGCGTTGCCGAGGTGGACAACAACTTCGCGGTCATCCGGTTTGATCTTGTTCGCGGCTTTTAGGTAGGTGATGGCGTCGTCAAACCTCTCGATTTGATAGTAAACCTCAGCTGCCTTGACCTGCGCGTCAAAATCGTCGGGCGAAGCCTTTGCCTTTTCAATTGCCGCCTGCACCTCGGGCCCCATCGCTCCCGGTGCTCCGCCCGGCATGGTCGTTCCGGGCGGAACCGCCGGATGGTCGGCCGGCATATTCGAATTTAGCTTGGCGGTCATTGCCGTCGCAGCCCCGCCCTGATTAACCGAATTGGCAAACATGAAGCCAATTATCAGGCCTGCCAGCAGGCCAACTACGCCGAATAAAATATTTTCCTTGTTCATAAAGATCTATGCGTACGAATGAAGTCCGGGCAGCAGATAACTGACACCCAGATATGTAAAGATGACGAATAGGAATGCGACAACGGCAAAATACGCCGACCGCCGTCCCCGCCAGCCATATGCGATACGCGAATGTAAGAATCCGGCGTATGTGAGCCAGGCGACAAGTGCTCCGACCTCTTTGGCGTCCCATCCCCAATATCTTCCCCACGACTCATTTGCCCAAACTGCACCGGTGATCAAAAGCAATGCAAGGCCGGCAAATGTGACGCCTGCCAGCTTGTACATCAGACCGTCGAGTTTTTCGGTCGTAGGCAACAAGGAGCGGATCTTTTCGGTGTTGATGCCGAACAGAACTATGAAGAACGTTCCCGTGAACGCGGTGATCAGCGCCGATAATTCAACCGGATTTGCATTGAGGCTGAGGTGCAGATTAGCACCATTCTCGACGACCCATTTATTTGCGATGTCGTAGAGCTGCTGCTGGCCCATCGCATTTATCTGAGCCTGCGGCATATCCTGCTGCTGAAGCATCCATACCGCGAACTTCGGATATTGCGAGGGGCTGATCGCGGCAACGACGTTCTGCAAGTTCTTTAATTGATAAACGAGCATCGCCACGCCGGCACCCTGCACGGCAAGTGCCGCGTAAAGAAAGCGGTTTGCCCATGTTCTGGCATTGAGGTCGTTTTTGGATGTGTAAAGTGCAAAGCCGATCGATGCGGCCACTAGAAGTGCCGCCGCGGCGACGATCAGCCATCCGACATATGGAACATCGGCCCGCAAGCCAAGTGCCATTCGTGAAGTGCCGACAAACGTCGAGGCAGTATAGGTACCAAAGGTCGCGGGTGCGAACACGCTGAATTTGCTGATCGTAAAGAATACGCCCAGGGCGAAGATGCTGGTCCAGATCGCCATCTTCTCAACCTTGAGTCCGTCCTTCAACAGGTACAGAACCGCGACAGCAAAGCAGACTAGAGCGATGCCGTAACTAAGCGAAGCGATACCGACATGGATCGGACGCCAGTAAGAATCGAGAACCGGCGGCAGATCGATGATCTCGCTGCCGATGAATCTGGCAAGTACCAAGATAATTGCCGACAGCGGCAGCGAAAGTGCAGCCACTATCTGAAACTGCTTTCGCCGCATCACGATCAACGTCGTGATACCGGCGCCGAACGCGAATGCGAGACTCAGATCATAGAGATTTGCAAACGGGACGTAGCGAAAGACCCACGGCATATCGGCCGGATTGGCTCCCTGGCTGTTAAAGATCGCGAGTTCGCGGTCATAGGCCGCAACCCACCTGACCAGCCAGCTGGAGAGATTAAAGAAAACGCCGAGCGTAGCTGCCCAGAGGCCCAGCTTTTCGGCAAATCTGAAAGGGGCATAAAGATTGGTCAAATGAAATACCGCTGCGATAAGATATGACGCCAACGCCAACATCATCAGCGCACCGTCGGAAATGAATCTTTCGCCGCCGACATTGATCCTCAAAAATACAAGCGCAAATGAGCCAAAAATGGCCAGAAACGCCGGAATATATGATTGCCACGTTGCGTTTGATGCCGACCCGTCCTCTTCGGCCGCGGACATTACGATTGGTTTATTTAGTACTTCTTGGTTCATATGATCCCCTCTCTTTTGAAAGCCCGGGCCGCAAGCGCCGATCTGAGGGTCTGCGGCCCGGGTAAAGGTTGCTAACTACTTAACAAATGCTCCGGCGACCGCGACGTCGGTGCTGGTGCCGAAATTTACTATGTTCAGACTGCCGGAACCGCTTAGGCGTTCATACCAAATGCCGTTTCTGTAAACGGCTGCATCGGTCTTGCCGTCACCGTCGTAATCCGCCGGTACGGGTGCGTCAGTGGCAGTTCCAAAGCTGATGTATACAGCCTGCGAATTGGAGCTTTGCTTAATATACCAGACACCGCTCCGGTAAACAGCAAGATCCGTCTTGGCGTCACCATCGTAGTCCGCAGGGACGAACTTATCCGACGCACTGCCCCAGTTTTCGTAGCGGATCGCTCCGTTCGAACTCTGCAAAATGTACCAGACACCGTTTGAAGGCCTGAAGACGGCCGGATCCATTTTGCCGTCGCCGTCAAAATCACCACGCATCGCCCTGTCGCCGCTCACTCCCCATGGACGATAGGTGACATCGCCGCTCGGGTTATTCAGCGAACCACGGAAATAAAAATACGCCTGCGGACCCCCGCCAGGACCACGGTGTACAGCCGGATCGGCCTTGCCGTCGCCATCCCAGTCACCGACCACTGTCGGGTCATCGCCGGTTTGTCCAAACCGCTCGATTCGCATCGTGTTGTTCGAACTCTGGAGAATGTAAAATCCGGCGACGGTGGCTACATCTTCACGCCAGACGGCGATATCGGTCTTGTCATCACCGTCAAAATCGGCCGGAACCAACTTGTCCGTTGAAAGGCCCCATTGGGCTGCCGTAAATCCGGCCGTACTCCGATTGATGTACCAAAAGCCGTTCGATCCGCGGAACACGCTCGGATCGGCCTTGCCGTCAGCATCAAAATCGGAGAACCCGTGATGTATGACCACGGCTACTGCCGGGTTTACAACAAGGGTCTTGAGATATGTTTGATCGCCCGTGTCGTCCTGTCCGTTGTCGCCATGCAAGACCGCTAAGTAATGAGTTATCGGCCCAACATCGGTTGCGGGGGCAGTCCAGTTAAATGACCACGTCGATCCGCCGGATTGTCCGGGAAAAACGCCGGAAGAGGTATGCGTGGCGTAATTTCGCGTTCCCCCCGATACTGTTCCGGTTTTGGTTTGAGTGAAAGCGGTAGTATGTGTATAAGTTCCGGCCGCGGTGTTTGCGGCGGTCAATGACGTCATTTCAAACCCCCAGGACGTTCGCGAGAGATCGGTCGTCGTGTTCTGGATCTGAATGGTGTACGTCTGCCCCGGCACATAGGTCGCCGGCGCGATGATGTTTGCCTGTCCCGTCTGGGTGTTAGAACTATGGCATGAAGTGCAATTTGATTCGCCCGGAGCTCCCGTGCGTCTCGACGGGGCTCCCGGTATCTCAGCGTGGCCAACGGTCACGGCCGATTCACCAAACGAAAAAGCCAAGATCATCATTGCGGAAAATGAAGCTATCGCCATCACTTTCACCGTTTTAATACTAATAGTCATCTTGATTATCCTCCAGTTTTTACTGCTCGTTTCGGATAGCCAATTCTCCTAAAAATCGTTTGAATTTTTCGTCAAACGCATTGAGACTTCGGTTTGTATGTCCCCCAAATACAACCTTGTGTTCTTGATCTTTGACGCTCTCGATCACCGCCCACACCCGTTGGTGCGAGAAGAAAAATGCAGCTATCAGAGCGAGGCACAAGATAATGAATCCGACGTAGACCACCGTTGCACCCGGATCACGCTGGACCGAGAGTATGTGTTGATCTGCGACTTTTTCGAAATCGGTCAATTGATATGTGTAACCGGCGACAGGTTTTGAGGCCACGGGCATTCCGGCCATCTGCGGGCCAAAGGCATATGCGACCTGTGTCTGTCCGCCGGGTTGAGTAACCTGAAGTACCGCGCCCGGGTTGGGATAGTTTGATGTGTCCTCATTCGGGTCCTCGGCGCCTATACTGAAATTTCCCCTAAATTCTTTGAACTTGACCAGCGTACCGTCAGGCAGCGATGTCGCACCATCGCGCGGAATGTTTATTTCGACGGGCTGGTTGCCGTCCGCGGGTTTGGCCTTTACGGTTATGTTGCGTGCCCGGCCGATAGGCGTAAAGCTCGCCTGGAAAAATCGATAACCGCGATAGTCGAAAGGACGGTTCATCTGGACCATTGCCTCGTGTGTGCCCGTTTCGTCCGTGATCGTGTACCTCGTGATCCAGTCGATCGTGTTCATCGCCGAGATCGAGTCGTCCTTTTTGATCAGCTTTTGCTGAATGTCGGTACACGTGACCGTGAACGGGACCTTTTGTGTCACCTCGCGCGTCTTGTCGAGTTCGACGATGGTGTCGAACATCAGATCGGTGGACTTTCCGGGTGTCAGCGGCATCTGGCCCGTCGAACCGAACTGTGCCGTCATAAAGCCGCCGACAAAGATCGTCAAAAGTCCGACGTGTACAGGATACGCACTTAACCGATTCCAAACACCGCTTTGGGCAAAAAGGTATGTCTTACCGTTCTTTTCGGTCGCCGTCACTTTTTTCCAACCGCTTCGGGTCATTGCAGCCGAGATCCGTTCCTTGACCTCCTGAAAAGTACCCGTAAATTCCAGCTCACTGTTTTGAGCCTGTTCCTTCAGCCAGCGGATCGGCACCGTGTAGTGCGGTTTCGAAACAAAGAGCCATGTCTTGGGAAACCGGTCGATCGACGCCAATATAATGTTTAGCGACAAAACCGCCAGCAAAACATTGAAATACCAAACGTGGTAGATATTAAAGAACCCCAACCGGCCGTAAACCAACCTCTGAGCAGGTGTTAGCTCGGCGAAATATCGGTCGAATCCCGCAACGTTCTGCTGCATCACCAACATTCCGACCAGACAGGCCAGACCCAATAAAACCAAAAGGGTGACGCCGAATCGAACGGAAGAAATAAACTTGAGAAATCGCGTGATTATCGATTGTCCCGCCGCCTTTTTTGCAGCTACGCCCCGATCGCCTTGATTTACCGCTTGTTCAACTGTAGACATAGTGTTAATAAAAACTCGGTTCGGTAGGTGCAAGCGGCGTGCCTTTTGGCACGGAGAGAAGCGATTTGCGCCTAACCGCCTTATAAAATGTTGGTTTACGTGGAAACTTAGCCAGGATTATGCCATATTTCGACGGTATTTGGTGCGAATAATTGTTGACTGACCGCGAATAATTACGCGAAAAACCGGAACGTGAGAATTGGATCTGCAATTGTGATGCGAATCACACACTCTGAATTGCAAATTGAGTTATGATAAGCCGAACATAGGATTGGGTATGACTAATTCGACTCGGATAAAGTTTTTACAGGCAGCGGCGGCCATTCTTTCACTTACGGCGGTATCTATCGCGGCCATCTATATTCCGACGGCCGGAGCTGCTTCAGAGAGTGCGATTTCGAAGAGGCCTGAGCCCGAAGCGACTCCCAGAAAGACCATAAAGAAAGCGCCGGCCGCCACGCGAAAGATAAAGTACTCGGAATTTCCACACAGTGTTAAAGCCCATCAGAAGGAGTGTGCCGCTTGCCATAAGTTTCCGTCGGATAATTGGAATAAGGTGCGGACCGGCGATGCAGCCTTTGCGGACGTAACTGAGTACCCGAAACACGAGTCATGCCTGAGTTGCCACAAACAGCAGTTCTTTAAGGGAGCCAGGCCCACGATCTGTTCGATCTGTCATACAAACCCGTCGCCGCGTGACAGCACCAGGCATCCGTTCCCAAACCCGCGAGAGATATTTGACGTTTCGCCGAAAGGAAAGAAGGCACAACCATCGGATTTCGCGGTCGGATTTCCGCACGACAAGCATATCGAGATCGTGTCGATGAACGGTGAAAGGCCCGTGAGTTTTGATAAGGCCAATTTTTCCGGCAATGCCAAACGATTTGCGGGCGAAGAAAGTTGTGCGGTGTGTCATCAGACCTACAAACCGCAGGGCGATTCGCCGGACGAGTTTGTCACGCCGCCGCCGCCCAAACTTGGCGACGCGTTTTGGCTCAAGAAGGGTACATTCAAGACCGCTCCGATCGGCCACACGACCTGTTTCACATGTCACTCGGCCGATAGCGGAATGGCGCCGGTGCCGAGCGACTGCGCCGCTTGTCATTCGCTGAAACCGGTTCAGCCAAAGGCTGACTTTGATGAAAAGCTGGCCGCGGGGATGAAGATCGACGACAAACGTATCTTAGACGCGTGGCGTCTGCGGGACTCGACCGGAAAGTTCCAGCATGCATTCGGAGCCCACGTCGATATGGAATGCGCGACGTGCCATAACGTAACTAAGATGAATACGGCTGATCCATCAACGAAGCGGGTCGGCATCTCGTCCTGTGCTATGTGTCACGTGACCGCCAGCGTGGGAGATGGCGGATCACTGAATGTCGAGGTTGATGCCCGACAAAAGGATCCAAAATTCCAGTGCGTAAAGTGTCATATTTCATTTGGCAAACTGCCTATACCGGAATCACATACCAAGGCGATCACTGACGCGGGTGGCGAATAATGATCAGTACCGAGAACAAATCAAAAGCAAAGAGGACGCTGGCGGCACGGCTGCAATTTATCGTGGTGGTTTTGGCCGGCGTGATCTTCGGTTATCTTTTCTTTGTTTTGCCGGGCGCGACCGAGGCTAAAGGGTCGGCCGCCATCGAAGATCCGATCTACATCAGCCCGGAAAATGTGACCTTTCCGGCGGAACCGCAGGACATTGATTTTTCGCGGTTTGGTCATTCAAATCCGTCACATACGCGGCTGCCGTGCCTCTTGTGCCACAGACGTGACGATAATTCGACGCGGCTGACGTTTCCCGGCAGGATCGAGCATGCTCCCTGTGCCGGTTGTCATACGGCTCAGATCCAGGACCCGGGCAGCCCGATCTGTACGATCTGTCATACCAATCCGCAGACCGGCGCAATGAAGCGTTTTCCCTCGCTGAAGAGTTTTAACGCGAGATTTGATCACGGCCGGCATGTGCGTCAGACAAACTGTGCGACCTGTCATAAGTCGACCAGCCGCGGCGTCGCGTTTTCGATCCCGAAGGGGGCGGCCGCACATAACTCGTGCTTTCAGTGTCATACCCAGGACAAGCCGATCGGTTCTTGCAGTACCTGTCACTCGCCTGGCCGGCCGACGCGAACGTCAGAGTGGGCTAAGGCCTATACCGTCAACTTTGGCCATCAGGAACATCTCCGAAAGGGAAATATGAACTGTGCATCGTGTCATACCGTGCTTGCGGGCGGGGCACGCGGACGACAGGTGACGGCGCCGCTCGCGTCGATGCACTTCGCACCGGCTGGCAGGCAAAGCTGCCAGGCGTGCCACAATGGCAAGAGAGCGTTCGGGGCAAATGATTTTACAAATTGCAAACGCTGTCACGAAGGCAAAACATTCAAGTTTTAGCTCCAAGCAGTGTGTAATTATTCACACCCGACGTGAATAATGGCAACGCAGAATTAGGGTATAAGCCCTTAGGACACAGTAATAACGGATTTTCTGAGCAGTATTTGACGATTTCGGCCCGTGGCACGCACGTTGCTCTTGACCTTGGTCAGAAGCGTTCGCTAGATGTTTCTGAAACGAGTTCGAAGATGGAATTTAGGAGTTGATAAGAGGAATGAACCGAATCAAATTTGTCGCAGTTATGTTTTTTGCTTTGCCGTTGTTGATGTTGACGGTCCTTAAGACGGTCCCGACAAAAGCTGCATTGTTGACGGCCGAGGATCCGGCAGTTACCTACAAGGCCAAATGTGCGATGTGCCATTCGCCGAAGGCTGAAAAGAAGTTTGACGCCACAAAGCCCGATGCACAGCTTGTCGAGTCGATCATGAAGGGCGTCAAGGCCGCAACGCCGCCGAATATGCCGGCATACGAAGGCAAGATCACGCCGGAGGACGCACAAGCACTTGTGACGTATATGAAGTCTTTGAAGACTGCGGCTAATTGATGAACGGTAAGTTTGTAAACTGATGTTGGCCATGGCCGCCCCGACTGATACCGAAAGGTTAACGATCGAAACCGGGCGGCCTTGGTGCTTTTTTCCTATACGGTTTTAGGTATTGTTTATGAAAGAGGAAAATGACAGACAAGATGAATTGCCGAACGAGGTGGTGACCAGGACCCGACCGCCGAGTTTGATGCGTAATTACGTCAGCTTCGTCGGGATCGCGATCGCAACGGCTGCTATTACCAGCGATCTGCTTCTCTTTCTGATCGAGATCACCTCCGCGACGGAAAATGCCTACATAGGTATCCTTACCTACATCATACTGCCCTCGATCATGATCTTCGGCCTTTTTGTGGTCGCGGTCGGGATGATCATAGAAAGGCGGCGGCGGCGGACCAGGACTCCGGAAGAGGTTTTGGAGTATCCGATGCTGGATCTCAACAATCCTCACACCCGACGCTCGTTCATGGTGTTTATGGTGGTGACGCTGGTGTTCATCTCCGCGAGCGCATTCGGCAGCTACAAGGCATTTGAGTACTCCGAATCAGTCACGTTTTGCGGCGAAACCTGCCACTCGGTCATGAAACCTGAATTTTTGGCCTACAAGGCCGGAGCTCATGCTCGTGTCCGTTGTGTCGATTGTCACGTTGGATCGGGTGCGGACTGGTATGTGAGGTCAAAACTGTCGGGTGCCTACCAGCTTTACTCGGTGTCATTCAACAAATACTCGCGGCCGATCGGCTCGCCGGTCCACAATCTGCGTCCGGCCCCGGAAACCTGCGAACAGTGCCACTGGCCCGAGAAATTCTTCGGCGGCATGCTGAAGGTGTTTGACCGGTTTGGCAATGACGAGAAGAATACCCTTCACGAGCGGCGACTGCTGATCAATGTCGGCGGCAGCAGCCCGGCGACAGGCAAGGTGACGGGTATCCATTGGCACGTAAATCCCGAAAATGAGGTGAACTATGTCTCGATCGACGAACGTCGGCAAGAAATTCCGTGGGTCAGTTCGAAGGACAAGGACGGTAAGATAATCGAGTATTTTGACCGCAGCAAGCCGGCGACCGCTGAGCAGATCGCGAATGGCAGGAAGCGTAAAATGGACTGCGTTGATTGCCACAACCGCCCCGCTCATATGTATCTGCCGCCGGATCTTGCAGTTGATAAATCGTTTGCCTCGGGCAGATTGGATCAATCGCTGCCTTTCCTGAAGCGTCAGGCGGTCGCCTTGCTCAGCGGTGCATACGAGACCAATGATCAGGCACTGGCAGCCATCGACACGGGCCTAAAGGAATTTTACCGTGCGAGCTACCCTGATATTTCGTCAAAACGTCAGGATTCGATCTCGGCGGCGTCGCTCGAACTGCAGCGTATATATCAAAACTATTTCTTCCCGGAAATGAAGACCAACTGGCAGACGCATCCCAACAATGCCGGACACCTTAACTCGCCGGG
>JAIBCA010000056.1 GCA_019694345.1 Pyrinomonadaceae bacterium
ATACACGGTGTTGCTCCCGACGGGCCGCTGGCCCGATCAGGACTTGGTGAGGGCGACACGTTGCTCAAGGCCGACGGCCGTAAGTTGTCCAACGCGGAGCAGTTAATAGACATAATTGAGGCAAACGGGTCGGCAAAAGTGGCCTTTCACCGTTCGGACTGGTACTCAACGACCGTCATCTACGAAAAGGATCTGTTGGTGGCCAGCGATGCCAATTCTCGATTGGGCGTGGGAGCCTCGGGCCCGAGCCATTATTGGCGAATGATGGGCTTCTATAACCACTATACGACCTACGCCGAGGTACTGCAGTTGATAATGTCGCTGCTGTTTGGTTTGATGGCGGCGGCGATCTTGAAACGCCAAGAGCGATCCGGTTTGCCCTTCGATGGGTCTCGATCGGTGTTCTCGCGGGCTGCCTCCATTATGACCTCAACTCCATTTCTCATCGCCTCGTTCGCGGCAATGTGCGTGGCAATGATCATGACCGTTACGCGGGCGTCACAGTTGTCGTTCATGATCGCCGCCGGCATCACCGGCATGATAATGATGAGCAGGAGGGCATTGATCGTAACCATCCTCGTCGCCATTCCTGTCGGTTTGGCCGGATTGTATCTATTGAAGGAATCACGTCAGGTGGGTTTTTTCGACCAGAAGGACGAATCGTCGCAGTACCGGATGATGATGTGGCGCGACGGCATCAAGATATGGCAGGCGAGTCCGAGACATGTCGTGTTCGGTGTCGGTATGGACTCCATCCAAAAGCACTGGCAGGAATGGGAAATGTTCGACAAGGGGTGGCAGCATATGGGCCATTTTCACTCGACGCCAGTGCAGCTGCTTGTTGAACGGGGGCTGCCCGCACTTATTCTTTGGTTGATGGTCCTTGCGATCTACGCCCGTTCGCTCTGGAAAGGCATTTCTGCAAATAAGGATGGCGATTGGCGTACCGTAGGCATTCTGACCGGCTGCCTTGGCGGGGCGATCGGTTTCTTTTCGAGTGGTGTGGTCCACTGGAATCTCGGCGATTCCGAGGTTGCAATGGTCTTTTTCCTTTTGATGGGTATAGGCGTGCGGACGGTCGAACTTTCGACGGTCGGACAGCGTATTAGTCCAAAATGGTCGCTTAGGGGTAATTTGGATGAATCTTAATGATCTGCGTACAACTCTGTCTTTCTTGGTTCTTTTTGCATTTTTAACGCTCTCGGTTCCACAGGTCGGCTACTCACAATCGCCTGCCGCCCGTACGGAATCTGGCTCTGATCTTTCGGCTCAGCTCGCTGCGATCGAGGCCAAAGTCGAAGCCCGACGAAAGGAACTGGGGATACCCGGGATGTCGCTCGCGATCGTAAAGGACGATAAGGTCATATATTTGAAAGGGTTAGGGCTAAAGGACTTTGAAAAAAAGATCGCTGTCACTCCTGACACACAGTTTGCGATCGGTTCGGCGACGAAAGCGTTCACCGCGCTTTCGGTTTTGATGTCACAGGACCAAGGAAAGTTATCTCTGGATGATTCGCCGAAGAAGTATCTGCCGTATTTTAAGATGTTCGATCCTGAAGCGGATAAGAACATTCTGATCCGTGATCTTCTGTCCCATTCGTCAGGGCTTAATCGGACCGACCTCGCGATGATCACTGGACGGCTTAACCGATCTGAACTGATACAGGTCGCCGCACAGGCAAAGCCGACAGCAAAGCTTCGTGAAAAATTCCAATATCAAAACATTATGTTCGCGGCCGCCGGCGAGATCGTCGCGCTAGTTCAGAAGACACCATGGGAGAAGTTCATTCCGGAGCAGATATTTAAGCCGCTCGGGATGAATAACAGCACGATGTCAATGAAACAAATGCAAAAGGCAAAGGACTATTCGTTCGGCTATGAATACAATTTCGACACGAAAGCCACTGAACGCAAGCCTTTTCGTGAAATCGACCAGGTAGCTCCGGCTGGCTCGATCAACTCAAGCGCACGAGATATGGCCGAATGGCTGAGATTCGTCATCAATGGCGGTTCCGTTGGGGGCAAGCGCCTCGTTTCTGAAAAGAGCTACGAAGAATGGCTCAAACCGCAGATGAAGATCGCCGGAACGACTAGTTACGGTTTCGGCTGGTTTCTTCAGGACTGGAACGGTCTCAAGGTGGTGCAACATGGCGGCAACATCGACGGATTTAATTCGATGGTCGCGATGATCCCCGAGAGGAAGATCGGGTTCGTTATGCTTACAAACGTTTCGGGCTCGAGCCTCGGCAACGAGCTGATGCAGATAGTTTGGGAAAATCTGATCGGTGCTCCGAAGGTCGACGAAAGTGCCAAATTGCCCGTCAAGACGATGGAGCGAATGGTTGGGAAATACCGGCTTGCGGCGGCCAATATGGACTTTGAGGTAAAGATCGTCGGCGATGAACTCGTGATGGTAGTACCCGGCCAACCCGAATATAAACTGCAGCGAACTGCCCCGCGGCAATTCAAAATGGTGGGCGCCCCTGACGGGTTTGCGGTCAAGTTCAATCCGGAGCAGGGCGACGCTACAGAGTTGTATCTGCAGCAACCCCAAGGGAATTACACTCTGCCCAGGATCAACCCGGACGGCTCGCTGGCGAAAAGCTCCGAACCTGCATCTGCGTCAACGGGCAGTGCGACTGAACTGGTCGGCCGATACACGGTGCCGGGCGGAGGTGTCGAGGTCAACATTACTGAATCAGGCGGAAAGGTAACCTTCAACATTCCGGGCCAGCAGCCTTATTCGCTGGGGGAAAAGTCGAAGGATGTCTATTCGCTTTCACCGCTGCCTGACACATACTTTCTGACGGCCAAGCGTGATCCCGCAGGCAAGATCACAAGCGTTGCGGTCACTCAGCCGGAAGGTGTCTTTGATTTCAAGCGTATCGATGCAGGCTCCGAACCAGCGATGACGATGACGGCGGAGGAGCTAATGCAAAGGACGGTCGAAGCCGCTGGCGGTGAGGTTGCATTGCGTAAGATCTCCTCGCGTTACACCGAGGCTGATGTTGATTTTGAAAATCAGGGTGTTCAGGGCAAATCGATCAGTTGGTCGAAGGCACCTGACCGGACCGCCACCGAGATGACGATGATTGCGCTCGGTAAGACGATCGCGACGGGGTGGGAGTATTTCGACGGCAAGGTCGGCGAAGAGATTTACAGTTTTGCTCCCGCTGATAAATATACGGGCAAAAGGCTCGAAGACGTTGCCTTGGCGGCCAACTTCTACGCTCCGCTCGAATGGAAATCGCTTTACAAGAAGATCACGATACGAAGCAGGGCAAAGGTCGGTGACGAAGAGTGTTACGTGGTTGATTTTGAGCCGAATAAGGGAAGCAACTTTACCGAATATTACTCGACAAAGACGTTTTTGCTGCGAAAACGGACCGGCGTCATCTCGTCCAGTACCAGCGAACAAAAAACGCCATATTCAGTAACATTTGACGATTATCGTGCCGTTGACGGCATCATGCTTCCGTTCAAGATCGCAAGTTTCAACCCGGGCAACGGCAATATCGTAACCGTCGTCAAGGCTTATAAACACAACATTACGATCAGCGACGATCTGTTCAAGCCGAAAAAGGTTAAGTGATCTATTATTATTGGACCGAATCGATGCCCGCGACGGCCATAAGATCGGGTGTATAGGAGGGCTCGCTGTGGTCAAAGACCTCATCGAGCTCCTTTTCGACGCTGCCGTGGCCAGCCGGGATCGATTTGATCATGGGCCGGAAGTTGCGAAAATCATACAGTTCGTTATCCAGCAGATGTGAGCCGGTAACGTTGGTCAATGCAGTCATCATCGTTGCACGGATAAACGGCGTTTCCTTTTCAAGTTCGTTGATGAGCCGTTTGACGCGTGCCCGTTTCAGATTCGGCTGCGAACCACACAGATTGCACGGGATTATCGGAAATCCCTGTTCGTCGGAGTACTTCTGAATTTCCTTTTCCTGACAATACGCGAGGGGACGAATGATAGTGTTGCGGCCGTCGTCAGAACGAAGGATCGGCGGCATTGCTTTGAGCTGGCCGACATAAAACAGGTTCATCAAAAACGTGGCAATAATATCGTCTCCGTGATGCCCAAGAGCTATCTTGGTACAACCCTCCTCGACCGCGACCGAATAAAGGATTCCTCTGCGCAGCCTAGAGCAAAGTGAACAATACGTTTTGCCCTCGGGAATGTGGGCCGTCACTATCGAATATGTGTCTTCCTCGACGATCCGGTACTTGACGCCGATACTCTCGAGATAATCGGGCAGGACATTTTCCGGAAAGTCAGGTTGCTTTTGGTCCAGATTGACGGCGAGTATCTCAAACTTAACCGGTGCGCGCCGCTGAACATCTAACAGCAGATCAAGCATCGTGAAGCTGTCCTTGCCGCCCGAAAGACAGACCATCACCTTGTCGCCCTCCTCGATCATCGAGAAATCAGCGATCGCATTGCCCATCTTTTTGAGCAACTTGGTCTTTGTCTTCGTTTCAGCGATCAACGTTTTTCACAGCCTCCGAAAATTATGCATTTTGACACGCCAGCGTTGAAATAACAACCTCAAAATAGCACTAGACACACGCGCAAAAAGTCATCTATTATTTAGGGGACGGGAACAAAGGGTCGCTATCAAGTGAGATCTGTGTGTCATGGACATTTGGATCGCGGGATCTCATTTCCCTTCACCAACGGCATTTCGGACGAATTTCTTCAGCGAGGATAAATAACAATATGATCAGAATGGGCAGGAACATCAGAACGGAATCGGCCGGAAGCAGCGATATTCCAAATCAACGGGCCGCCGATCCGGGCATTAGCTATCAGATAGACGCTCCGGCCGCATCAACAAGGGCCATTTCGGAAAGCGATTCGATGGCACGTGACATTAAGGAAGGCCGGCTAAGCGGCTTTGTAGGTCACGGTACGACACTGACTGGCGAAACCGAGTTTCACGCCATGCTGAGGGTTGACGGACATCTCATCGGGACAGTTACTTCTGCGTCCGGCACTTTGATCATCGGCACCAATGGCCAGGTCGATGCCAATATCATGGTCGCTGCCGCGATGATCAACGGTACGGTAAACGGCGACATTTATGCAAGCGAAAAACTTCAGCTTGGCCGTACAGCTCGCGTGATGGGTAATATCCATAGTCCGCGGCTGGTGGTCGAAGAAGGCGCCATACTCGAAGGCAGTTGCAATATGCTGAAGGCTCGTGAAACTGAAGAAGAGATCGCTGCGTCGATCGAGCCTGAACCTGAGCAGACACCGGTTTACCAGCAAGCGTCCGAGGATGAGGCCACGGCAAGCTTGTTTGAAGCGGACGATGACGACGAAGAATCAGCCGGCGTGGCCACGGCGTGATCGGAAATGGTTAAAAGGACTTGAAAGGGCGGTTACAACCGCCTTTTTCAATTTGCTTCGACGCCCGACCTAGGAGAACTCTATGCTAAACGAATTTAAGGCATTCATTGCCCGCGGAAACGTACTTGATCTGGCGATTGGTGTTATTATCGGCGCCGCGTTCGGCAAGATCGTCGCAACATTTACTGAGGGCATAATCATGCCGCTGGTGGGACTTGTCACCGGCGGGGTTGATTTTAAGACCAAGTTTTACGATCTGAGCGGGAAGCTCGGTCCTGGCGCAACGGTCGAGCAGATCGATGCGGCGGTCAAGAGCGGAGCTCCGCTGCTGCGCTACGGCCAGCTGATCAGCGACATCATTACGTTCTTTATCGTCGGATTCGTAATGTTCCTGATCGCCAAGGCCGCAATGAGCTATTTCACTAAGTTGGCAGCTCAAACGCCGCCGCCCCCTCAAGAGGCTCTGCTTGGTGAGATCCGCGATCTGCTGAAGAACAAGTAGCAGTCTGCCCAAACGGGTCAAAGACCTGGCTGACGCCGGTTGCGTCAAAATGTATACGTGTGCCCGGGCGTTACACACGCGTCAAGCCGAACGTCGTGCTCACGAATATCGTCGATACGATCGACCGGCCCGAAATGGCTCACGCCGATCTTGACGCAGTCCGAACGGCAGGCGGCGAGGAATCGGTCGTAAAACCCTTTCCCGTACCCCGTTCGATGGCCGGACACGTCGAAACACAGTAGCGGAACGACAACCATGTCGATTTCCTCCGGTTTGATCCTCGCTCCGCTTGAGGGTTCGCTGATACCCCAGCTGTTTTCGACCATCAATGTCCGTGAAGAGAATGCAATATGCTCAAGTTCGCCGTTCCCTAGGTGCGTTTTGGGAGCGACCGTCCGGATCTCGGGATACTCGCTCCATATCCGACCGACTATCAATGATGTATCGACCTCATTGAACTTTGGTATCGATATGAATGTATGTAACGTCCGAACCCGCCCAAGATCAACGCCCGCAAAAACGCGGTCGGCGATCAAGCGGCTGGAAGCGATCACCTCATCCGGCGTAAGCTCCGATCTTTTCTTCAGGAATTCCCTTCGAAGTTCGGCTTTGATCATCGGTCGATCTGTGTGTCAGCCCCGTTTCTTGTCAGGACTCAATTTATAAGCGACCGCTGGTCAATCGGCACGGTTTCCTCGTTTTAACCTCGAACTATCCAACCGCCGCCGACAACTTCGTCGCCATTGTAGAAAATGGTCGCCTGTCCGGGAGTGATCGCCCGCTGCGGTTCATCAAACCGGATCCTCGCCTCGCGGTCAGACAATGCGGTGATCGTCGCCATTGCCGGTTCGTGCCGGTAACGGATCTTGACCTCGGCGCGGACAGGCTCTGTCGGTTCGTCGAACGCCACCCAATTTACACCGCTTGCGGTAAACTCGACAGCCTCCAGTTCATCTGCCTCGCCGACGATTATCTGATTTTTAGCACGCTCGATCTGGACGACGTAGAGCGGCTTTTCGTGTGCGATCCCGAGGCCACGTCGTTGGCCGATCGTGTAGCGGTGAATACCCGAGTGCTCACCGATCGTCTCACCTGACGTGTTTACGATGGCCCCGCCCTCGGGCAACTCCGCCGTTCGGCCTTCGTGCTCAAGGTAGCGGTCGATAAATGCCGAGTAGTTTCCGTCAGGAACAAAGCATATCTCCTGCGACTCTTGCTTTTCGGCTGTGTAGAGATCGGCGTTGCGGGCAATGTCGCGGACGTCGCTTTTGGCCATTTCGCCCAGCGGAAACAATGATCGTGAAAGCTGTTCCTGATTAAGCTCCCACAAAAAATAGCTTTGATCTTTCCAATGGTTCCGTCCGCGAAAGAGCCTGTATCGATCAGTATCCGCATCGTATTCGACCCGCGCATAGTGACCGGTGGCGACCTTTTCGCAACCGAGTGAAAGAGCCATCCGGTCGAGCGATGCAAATTTGAGCCGCGAATTGCATGCAACACATGGAATGGGCGTCTCGCCGGACAAATAGCTCTGGACGAATGGTTCCACAACCGACCGTTCGAAGTCGTTCTCGAGATTCAGCACGTAGAATGGAAAGCCGAGATTCTGGGCTACCCGCCGAGCATCGTACACGTCATCGAGCGAACAACAACGCGACGGCAGCGGGTCACCATTTTCGTCGACGTTGATATTACGTCGCTGATTCCACAGCTGCATCGTAAAGCCGACCAGTTCGTGCCCCTGTTCTTTTAGTAATGCCGCGGCCGCCGAACTATCGACTCCGCCGCTCATCGCAACCGCTATCTTCATCACGATCCCCAAAAGACGAGTATAGCGATTACGGCCGTTGTTTGAAACCTCTAGTTCTGACGGGCTATGGAAAATACGGCTTTAGCACCGTACGGATCGACTCAGCATAGGCTCGCGAACCGGCCTCATTAGGGTGGCCAATGGCCGCGAGTTCGCAATACCGTATGGGATATTCTAGTCCGGTCGATCGCCGTAATTCTGTCAGCGATTCGCGACAAACCCCACGCCTGCTGTCATATAGCGGATCTTGCGAACGGCCATGTTTGCCGATCCTGAACAGCAGTGAATTGGGCGTCTCGACACACGTTTCGGCGGTGATCGGCGAGGGAACAAAGACGGCCCGCGGAACGGCCGACCGCGAATTGAATCTTTCGATCGCCAACTTGAGATTCTTGTCCGACTCGGTGATCCAAATGTCTGAGATCCTGATCACCTTGCGTCTGATCTTATTAAAGTACAACGTTCGCGTCAGGGCATTATTGGCTATCGGCTTCAAAGGACGCGGAAACGCCATGGTTTCGAGCCAACTGTTAAAGAGCCGGCTGCCTACCGTTTTATCGGAAATGATCGGGAAATAACCGACGACGGCAATTATAGCTTTCGGGTTATGCAGTGCGGCGTGCTCGATCAACTCAAACATATCGTCGCGGCAATATTGAGCGATCAATCCAGGCAGCTGTTTTTCGTCGGCGGACGGGTTGAGCAGTTTCGCAACCGAAATGTCGGTGATGCCGCCCGAGATCAGGATCAGGTCTGCGCCGTCCGGTTTGCCCTCGGCCCGATATTCCCCGGAAGCGACCTCGACCTGCTTCCACATACTCGGGAAACCAACATTGATCTCGGGGTCATATCGAAACGTCTCATCGCGGCCGGCCCGTTGGTACGCCAGAGCCTCCTCTTTGCGGAATTTGATCGTCGCGCCGGAGTGAGCCTTGACCTTAACGGCAACGTCCCGCCGATGCCCGTCGGAACCGCTGCGCAGCCAATCGGCCGTTAGCGTGTATATCTTTTGACGTTCGTCGAGGCCCTGGCCCCAGATGAACGAATCGCCGATCACAAGCATATCGAGGCCGGCTTTGCCCGCAGTGAGCTGTGACAATGCGGCCGAGCGGCCGATCATCATCACCGCCGAAGCGAGTCCGAGGCCCTTCAGAAATTGACGCCGACTGGTGTTCATCGGAATCTCAAGAGGAAACAGCCGAATTATAAAGCCGATCGCATTCCAATACAAGGATTGCGTTTTTCGCGTCGGATATGCTACCTTCTTGGAATTATGATTTCTCAAATCCGCTAGTTAAGCCGCTCAGTTCTTGCCGGATCATCCGTACTCCCCGTTGCGGACCGGCGTTTCACGCACCGTGAGGTTGCTTACGTTTTTGTCACAGGTAAATGGTCTATGTCTATTAGCGGCAATGCTCCGTCGTCGGAGACATTCGATAACTCATTTTGGTCAATCTTGCGTGAATCCGTCCGCGGTTCAAGCAGGGACTTTACAAAAGGGCCGATCGGACTAGCGATCTTTCTGCTTGCGGTCCCGATGATCCTCGAGATGCTGATGGAAAGCACCTTTGCGATCGTCGACATCTTCTTCGTCGCCAAACTGGGCGCCGACGCGGTCGCGATCGTCGGGCTGACGGAATCTGTACTCGCGTTGATCTACGCGTTGGCGTTTGGTCTGGCGATCGGAGCGACGGCCACGGTCGCCCGGCGAATCGGTGAAGATGACCCCGCCGCCGCGGCCAAGTCGGCCGCTCATGTCATCTATCTCGGCGTCATCACGTCGGTCGCGATCAGCATTATCGGCATCGTCTTTGCTCCACAGATATTGACGCTTCTGGGCGCGAAGCCGCACTTGCTTGAAGAGGGTTCGCGATTTATGCGGATCATGCTCGGCGGCAACGCCGTTGTCGTCTTCATCTTCCTCTTGAACGCGATCTTCCGCGGTGCCGGTGACGCGGCGATCGCGATGCGTGTGCTGGTCTTGGCCAATGCTCTGAACATCGTGCTTTCGCCGTGCTTTATCTTCGGCGTTGCGTTCTTTCCCGAGTTGGGCGTGACCGGTGCCGCGGTCGGGACGACGATCGGACGCGGCATCGGTGTGTCCTACGCAGCGTGGCGGCTATTTCGGCCGGGCGGCCGTGTCCACGTCGGTCGTGACGCGTGGCGGCTCGACCCGCAACTATTGTGGAAGCTGTTGAAGCTGTCATCGACGGCCGTTTTTCAGTTGCTGGTCGCTACGGCCAGTTGGACAGCGTTGATGCCGATAATGGCCGGTTTTGGCGAGGTCGCTATAGCGGGTTATGTGATAGCGCTTCGCGTGGTCATGTTCGCTCTGCTGCCGGCGCTCGGCCTTAGCAACGCAGCGGCGACGATGGTCGGGCAAAATCTCGGAGCCGGAAAGCCGGAGCGGGCCGAGGCAGCGGTGTGGAAGGCGGGCTGGTTCAATGCGGCATTTTACTTTCTGATCGGAGTGATCTTTTGGCTGTTCTCACATGGAATAATCGGGATCTTTACGACCGAGCCCGATGTGCTGAGGTATGGGACGTCCGCACTTCACATCATTGCTTACGGATTTGCTTTCTACGGCCTCGGGATGGTGCTCGAAACGGCATTTAACGGAGCCGGCGATACGCGGACACCGACCTACCTGAACCTTCTGATCTTTTGGATCTTTGAAATACCGCTCGCATACGTTTTGGCCTATCGATTCGGAATGGGCCCCGATGGCGTATTCTGGGCGATCACGCTGGCGTTCTCGCTGCTCGCGATCGCAAGCGGATTGCTCTTCAGACGCGGCAGGTGGAAGGAGAAGGTGGTGTAACCCGATCGGTATGTCCGCGGCACACGCCTGCGGTAGAATCAATCTATGTCCCAGATCGATTTTCCCGATCCGCTAACCTACGACTATCCGTCTTGGGTGGTCATCGGCCAGTATATGTATCCGGCCAACGGTGTCGTGCATTTCGGCGGACGACTGACAGCTGACAATGTCATGCGGGCATATCGAATGGGAATATTTCCCTGGTACACAGAGGGCATTCCTCTGCCGTGGCATTGTCCGGACGAACGGGCGATCATCGAGTTTGACCGCGTCAAGATCCCGCGGAGCCTGGCAAAGGTCCGCCGGCGAACGGACCTGCGGTTCACCATCGACGCCGATTTTCCCGCGGTTATCCGCGAATGCAAGCGGGCCCATCGTCCCGGACAGCACGGCACGTGGATAACGCCCGATTTTGTTCGCGTTTATACCGAACTGTACCATGCCGGCACAGCCCACAGTGTCGAAGCGTGGAGTGCGGACGGCGAACTTGTCGCCGGGCTCTATGGGATCGACGCCGGCGGCGTTTTCTGCGGCGAATCGATGTTCTACAAGCAGCCGAACGCCTCCAAGCTCGCACTTCTTTTCCTGATCGATCATCTGCGGGCCCGCGGTTCGACCTGGCTTGACGCACAGGTTATGACGCCTCATATGAAAGCTCTCGGTGCGATCGACATTGACCGGGAAGATTTTTTGGATAAACTCAAATCAACGCAGCAGCAGCATCTGACCATCTTTTGAAATGCCGCACAGAGAGCGTAAACATATCCGCCCCGGCCTACGCGTCGCGATCGTGCTCAAGCAGGACCAGCGAACCGGCCGCGAGACCGTCGGAGTTGTCAAAGATCTGTTGACCAATTCGCCGACGCATCCGAACGGAATAAAGGTACGGTTGACCGACGGACAAGTGGGCCGCGTCAAGCGGATATTGCCGCCCGAAAGGGCAGAATAGGCTTATGACAAACACATTTCTGATCTACGGCGCAAACGGCTACACGGGCGAACTGATCACGCGTATGTCCGCTGAACGCGGGCTCAAGCCGATACTTGCCGGGCGAAGCGAGGGCAAGGTCGCCGAGCTCGCGGCCAAATACGGCTTTGAGCACAGGGCCTTTTCGCTCGACGACGACGCGGCATTGGATGCGGCACTGGGCGAGGTCGATATGGTCCTGCACTGCGCCGGCCCGTTCTCGATCACGAGTTTGCCGATGGTCAAGGCCTGCATTCGCAACAATAAGCACTACACCGACATCACCGGCGAGATCAGCGTCTTTGAGGCCTGTGCCGCCTTTGGCAAAAAGGCCGAGGAAGCCGGCATAATGCTGATGCCGGGCGTCGGGTTTGACGTGGTGCCGAGTGACTGTTTGGCCAGGCACCTGAAGGATCGCCTGCCGACCGCCACACACCTTTCGCTTGCCTTTTACGGCATGGGCCGCATCTCGCACGGCACACAGGCGACGATGACGATGAACGTCGGCCGCGGCGGAGCGATACGAAAGGACGGCAAGATCACGCCCGTGCCCGCCGCGTGGAAGACACGAGAGATCGATTTTGGTGCCGCGAAAAAGACCGGCGTGACCATACCGTGGGGCGATGTCGCCACGGCATTCTACTCGACCGGCATTCCGAATATCGAGGTCTTTACGGTCGTGCCGCCCGACGGACTGAGATTGATGAAGATCAGCCGCTATCTCGGTTGGCTGCTCGCGACCAAATTTGCCCAGAAATACCTGCAGGCGAACATACCGCCCGGCGGCCCGTCTGACGACGAACGTGCCAGGGGCAAAACGCTAATGTGGGGCGAAGCCCGCGACCCGCAAGGCAACCGTGTCGAGTCACGCCAACAGGGCCCCGAGGGCTACACGCTCACCGCGATCGCCGCCCTCAATATTGCCGAAAAGATCCTCGCCGGAAGCTTTACGCCCGGTTATCAAACGCCGGCCAAGGCATACGGAGCCGATCTCGTCCTCGAGATCGACGGCACCGCACGGCAGGACGTCGAATAACGCTCAAACGTTCCCGGCAGGCTGCCGAGATCACATTGTCAAAGATCGGCGGTACTTTAGCAGGTACTTCCGCTCAGTCCATCCTGCGTAGTGCGTTTTCCATCGCTTGATTTGCCGTCCTGAGAGGCCGCCGCACGGGCTGAACCTCTTCCTTAACAAGGTCGTGCCTTTGGTCACGGCGAACCAGATATCGGATATATTCGCTCACCGAGCTGCAAAAATGCGTTCGGGTGCCCTGCTGGATCAGGGAGTACATTTCCTCGGAAACCGAGATCGTGATCGTCTTTCTCATAGCAAATTCACGCGTTTCGTGTGGGACAAGAAAATATCACGGTATGTGATAACCGTCGCTTTATCAATACTTTAAGGCGTTTCTGACCCATTCCTTGTCCCAGCTGTCCCAGCTTGTCCCACGCCATGTGTGGGACAAATAACTCGTTTAGTACCATCATTTACAGCCATTTTTTCTCCATTTTCGCGACTTTTTTAAAAAAGAATATTACATTGTCTTACAGCACGGGCAAACGATCCCTTTCGGCTGTAAAGATGTTCGTGATAGATGTATCATTGATGATACATTGTATCATAGTTTTGAGGAATCGTCGCAAGGTCTTTTATCCGGGGGTTGCGATCGGTGCATGGGTGAATGGCAAGGCGGGCGATCATCTATTCGACACGGGCGGCGGCGAGGCAGTCGGGGTAGGAGATGCGGCCTTTGGCTCGGCAGCGGGCAGCGATCCGGGTGGTTTCGCGATCGACGCCGACGAGGTCGATACCGAGGCCGCCGAGCCATCGCCGAAAATGTACGTCGGTCCTAATTCGTCTTTCAAATTTCGCTTGGTTACCTCGCGGATGAACGGCCGGCAGGGTTTTTATCCACGGGTTTTGAACCAGCTTACGATGAACAGTGCTCCCAAAACCGAATCGATCATGGCCGCCGCGAACATCTGAGCCCCGACACGATCGAGTGCGAATAGTATCGCCACCGCGATGCCAAAGCTGAATTTTTCGACAACCGACGGCACGATCATCAGGCGATATTTCAGAGGGTCGCGTGAAATGATCAGGAACACGATCTGAAACGCGATAGCGACGCCCACAAATCCGTAGAAGAACTCAGGATGTGTGATCGCCGGCGGCGTGTCGATGCCGATCTTGTGTTCAAAAAAGTACTGGGGTATCAGTACGAGCAGGCCGTAAATGCCGGCGACGAGAAATGTGTATTTTGCGAATTTCATATAACCTCATTCAGCTAAGGCGAAAAGCGCTCGTGATCGGTATCTTCTGACACCTCGTTGTAAGCCGACGGATCGCAAAAAACGCAGGTCGGATCGATGTGATCCTTTCCTGCGTTTTCGCACTTAGGGTAAGGGAGTGTACTTTGACGCCAGGGTTATTGACGTCGAGCGCATTGTATTCGATGAACTTGCACCGCGGTTCGGCGCCGGTCGCTGTTTCACCTTTTGAGATGGTTTACGGTGCGTCGCCGCGCTTGCCGGGCACGAGTTTGATCTGTTTCAGGCTCGTGCCGTTCCACTCGTAGAAATAGTTGCCGCACTTGACCTTTTCATCATCGAGGCCGCCGCCGGGATAACCGGTCAGGATCACCAGGCGGCTGTTTGCCTTGGCATATATCGGGCCCGCGTCCTCGTCGCCGATGCCGGGAGCATCCTTTGGTAAAGCGTTCTCGGGCAGCTCGCAAAATCCAAAACCGACGCCGGCAAACTGCTTCGGAAAGTAAACCCGTCCGTTTCGTGCGTCAATGATCGCCCACTGCGAGCAGTTGGTACCGCAGCCCCATCCGGTCAGGACATAGTGGCCTGCAAAATTTACACCGCCCTTGGCCGCATTTCGCAAATTGGTGCGAAACATTCGCGCGTCCTTATGGCTCTTGAGGTCGACCGTTATTACACGCTTTTTATCGACCGCGGTCCTGTATTGAGAAAAGGTGGGCACTTTTTGCCCAAAGGCGATCGAGCTGAACGATAGTAAGACGGCCGCCAATATCAACAACTTAGACATTTTCATATATCTGAATGGCTATTTAGACGTCGAGGTTTTTGACGTCGAGCGCGTTGTCCTCGATAAACTTACGGCGTGGTTCGACCTGGTCACCCATAAGGACGGTGAATATGCCATCGGTCTCGATGCCATCCTCGATGCGTACCTGCAGCATCGTTCGCTTTTCGGGGTCCATCGTCGTTTCCCAGAGCTGTTCGGGGTTCATCTCGCCGAGGCCCTTGTAGCGCTGGATGGTGAGGTCCTTTTTGGCCATCGCCATTACCTTGTCGAGCAGCTCTTCGCGGGTCGAAAGCGTTTCGCTCTTGCCGTTCTCACCGAGCACGAACGGGCCCGGAAAGTCCGCATCCAGGCTGCGTTTGAGCTCGATCGCCTTTTGAAATTCGACATAGCTTGCCAGATTCCAGTCGATCTTCAGCCGCTGGCCGTTCGGATAGGTAACGTGTATCTCGAGCAAACCGTGCTCGGTGTCGCCGCTGAGTTCGGCGTTGTAGCCGGCGTCGATCAGCTTGCCTTCGATCTCGGCCATCATCTCTTGTTCGCCGAAGACCTTTCGGAGCCTGACCTGATTTTTGGCGAGAACGCCGTCCTTACCGGCAAACGCGTCGAGCAGCAGCTCGGTCAATTTGCTGTCGTTGAACAGTCGTCGTGCTACCCGCTCAGCGTAGCTCTTGTATTCGGTCGTTTGTTCGAGAGCCTTGGACAACTCGCGGCCCTCGATCGATCGCCCGTTAGATGTGATCATCGACTCGCCGGTCGCCATCCGCATCAGGTAACGAAACATCATTTTTTCGTCCTTGATGTACTCTTCCTTTTTGCCGCGTTTCACCTTGTAGAGCGGTGGCTGGGCGATGTAAACATAGCCGTTCTCGAGCAGCTCGGGCATCTGACGGTAAAAGAATGTCAGCAGCAAGGTGCGGATGTGGCTGCCGTCGACATCGGCGTCGGTCATCAAACAGATCTTGTGGTAACGCAGTTTGTTGACGTCAAAATCGTCCTTGCCGATGCCGGTGCCGAGAGCGGTGATCAGTGCCTTGATCTCGCCGTGGCCGAGCATCTTGTCGAATCGTGCCTTTTCGACGTTGAGGATCTTGCCCTTGAGCGGCAAAACCGCCTGATTCTTGCGGTCACGGCCCTGTTTGGCCGAACCACCTGCCGAATCGCCCTCGACGATGTAGATCTCGGACAAGGCAGGGTCTTTTTCCTGACAGTCGGCTAGTTTACCGGGCAGCGTCGAAGTGCCGAGAGCGCTCTTTCGCACGATCTCGCGCGCCTTTCGGGCGGCCTCGCGGGCGCGGGCGGCATCGACGGATTTGCCGACGATCTTTTTAGCAATTGCCGGATTTTGCTCAAAGAATTCGCCGAGCTTTTCGTTCAGAAACGACTCGACCGGCCCCTTGACCGGCGAATTGAGCTTACCCTTCGTCTGGCCCTCGAACTGCGGCTGAGGGATCTTGACGCTAATGACGGCAACCAGGCCCTCGCGAACGTCGTCGCCCGAAAGAGCGACCTTGGCATTTTTCATCATTCCCGAACTTTCAGCGTAATTATTGATCGTTCTGGTAATGGCCCCGCGAAAACCGGAGAGGTGTGTTCCGCCGTCAACGGTATTGATGTTGTTGGCAAACGAAAATATCTTTTCGTCGTAGCTGTCGTTGTACTGCATCGACACCTCGATCGACAGATCGTCCGAAACGGTCTCAAAGTACAGCGGCTCATCGTGCAGCGGCGCCTTGTTGCGGTTGAGGTGCTTTACAAACTCGGCGATGCCGCCCTTGTAGTAGAACTCATGCGACTTTTCGGGCTCTTCGCGTTCGTCCTTGATGTGGATCCGGATGCCCTTGTTGAGAAATGCCTTTTCACGAAGGCGCTCGGAAAGTTTCTCAAAACTGTAGACCGTGGTCTCAAAAATGCTCGAATCCGGGCGGAACGTGATCTTGGTACCGCGCTTTTGTGTCGTGCCCGTTTGTTTGAGCGAACCGACCGGTATGCCGGCCTCAAACTCCATTTCGTGAGTTTTGCCGTCACGCCAGATCTCCAAACGCAAATACTCGCTGAGAAAGTTGACGCAGCTGACGCCGACGCCATGCAATCCGCCTGACACCTTGTAAGAGTTTGAGTCAAATTTGCCGCCCGCGTGCAGCACGGTCATAACGACCTCGGCCGCCGAACGTCCTTCCTGCTTATGAATATCGGTCGGAATGCCGCGGCCGTTATCGACGACCGTGATCGAGTTGTCGATGTGGATCGTGACCTCGATAGTGTCGCAATAACCAGCCAGAGCCTCATCGACCGAATTGTCGACGACCTCATAAACCAAGTGATGGAGCCCGATGTCGCTCGTTGATCCGATGTACATCGCCGGGCGTTTACGCACAGCGTCACGGCCCTCAAGGACGGTGATCGAATCTGCACCGTATTCAGTCTTTGCTTTTGCCAATTTTATTAAACCTCTGGATTTGATCCCTGGATACTATGGCTGAACGATCTCTCATCCCATGCGTCCGTTCGGACGCCTTGTCTGAGAAGAACCCTCAGCCATATCGAAAACTAAATTATAGCATTTTACCGCAGTTTTGGACAGTACGGGGGCCCTCGAGCCGCCTATTTTCGCCGCTCTTCGGCGAGCCCCTCACGCACGTCGAAAACGCTCGCGTGAGCGTCGAATCGTTCGACAAAGCTCTCCTTTGACGTGGTCACAAAGGTTTGCGTCTTACCCTCTAAATACTCGAGCAATTGGCCGATGCGGCGATAGTCGAGTTCGGCATCGATATCGTCGAGCAAAAAGAGCGGATACTCGCCGCGAGTGGCGTTAAAGACGGCGATATTTGCAAGCTGTAGCAGCAGAAGGGCGCTTCGCTGTTGGCCCGACGAACCAAATCGGCGTATATCGTGTCCGTCAAAGCTCACCGCCAGATCGTCGCGGTGGGTGCCGATCAGGGCGTGGCCGGCCACGAGTTCCGCCTGAACACGAAGCCCGAGTCGCTCGGCGATCAGAGCCTCGTAATGAGCGAGGTCGCCCTTGCCTTCGAGCGACGACAGATACCTGATCGAAAGCTCCTCTCTCGCAAAGAGCTTTTTCTCAAGCACCTCATTGATCCGCTCGACGAACCGGACCCGCGCGCGATGGATACGTGCCGAAAGTGAGGCAAGCTGTTCGTTCCAAGGTGCGAGCAGTTCCGATGTCTTTTCGAGCGAATACTCATTGTCGCGGGCGGAAATGAGCAGCGAATTCTTTTGCCGCAGGACACGGTTGTAATCGGCCAGCGTCTGGACGAACGGCGGGTGGAGCGAGACGATACCACCGTCCAGAAACCGGCGTCGCGCATCGGGCGCTCCGCGAATGATCTCGAGCTCGTCGGCATTGAAAATGACCACATGCATTTGGCCGAGATATCGCTGAACCGTCTCCTTTTTGTCATTTATCGACAGAGTTTTGGTATTGCCCTCGACCGCGACCTGAAGTTTTCGCGTTATTTCGGGCGATTCGCGGACCATCCCAGAGACAATGGTGAGGCGCTCGCCAAATCGTATCGCCTCGGTCAGTTTCGCCGTCTTGAATGATCTCGTCAGTCCGAGAAGATAGATTGCCTCCAGCCAGTTGGTCTTTCCGTGGCCGTTTTCGCCCACAAGGATATTTAGTCCGCTGCCGAAGGACATTTTTCCGTTTAGATTGCGAAAATTATGGATTTCGAGAGATTCGAGCAGCATTTTTGTAATTTTATCATTTATGCGAGGGTCAGTGCTTGAGGTGCTCAGCGGCGGCCGGTAATTTTTTGAAATCTGCCGGTAATCGCGCTTTGTATTATTAGGTGTTAAAATTTTTTTAACACCCACTTCTCGTCAAGATTTCCTTATGCGTTTGCCCAAGATATTGCTGATCGCCGCTTTGTTCGCTGCACCGACCTTCGCGCAGAATATGCTACGTGTGGGCGATATGTCGCCACAGTTTGCGGCTCCGGGGTTGAACGATACGTTCTATGACCTCGCGGCAATGAGAAATCAGGTCGTTCTGGTAACGTTCTGGTCGACAAAATGCGAGATATGCCGGCATGAGATACCGCAGCTGAATCAATTCAAAAAGCGATTTGAAGGCCGCGGCGTTGTTTTTCTGGCCGTAACGATGGAGAGCGAAAGCCGTGTGGAGCCCTTTCTGAGATCGAATAAGTTTGACTTTTCGATCATACCGGACGGTTTCGGCATCGTCCTGCAGTTCGCGGATCGTGATAAAAAGGGTCAAATGGACATGGGATTTCCGGCGTATTACCTGATCGACAGGAACGGCCGGGTCGCGTACCGATCGAGTGGCTGGGATAAAGTTCCGGCAATGGAATCGCAGATCAACCAAATACTCGCCTCAAATTAGAGCCACAGAATTCTGCTGTCAAACGGCCTCGGCCCCGATCTCAAGTTCGGGTTCCGGGGCCGCTTTGTTTTCAGATTCCTGAATATTCATATAGAATTGCCGTCTATTAAGAGAAATCTCAAGCTTTTATCAACGGAGGGTATATGCGGATCTATCTGATTGTGGCAATATTGGCGATTTTTTCGAGCGTTGCACTCGGGCAACAGGATTATCGACTGGTTGGTAAATTACCGGCCCCAATGATGAAATTAGACGATCTGGGCGGCGGCCGGATCGATACGTCGCAGTATAAGGGAAAGCTCGTTGTTTACAACCTCTGGTTCGTGGGCTGTCCGCCATGTATGGAAGAGATACCGAAGTTGAATGAGATCGTCAACGAATTTGCGGGTGCGGACGTCGAGTTTGTCGGCCTTTCGACAAGCAATGCCGCTGATATCAACAGGTTCATCGCCAAAACCCCATTTAGATATCGCCTGGTCCCGAGTGCCGGAAAGGATATGCTTATCAACTTTGGCCTGGCCGGCCCGGACGGCTCGCTCAACGTACCGTTTCCGACTCACGTCGTTGTTGATCGTGACGGTTTTATCGCGTATCGGGCGGTCGGATTAAAGGGCGTCGAAGGGGTTCGCGAGATCCTGCGACGGGAAACTGCTCTGAAATAGTTTGTCTGCGAGTGAGATTTGGGTTATATTTTTGAATTGCCTCGATTGCGGAGAGGTAGCCTAATTGGTAAGGCAGTAGTCTTGAAAACTACCGCGAGTGATCGCTTGCAGGTTCGAGTCCTGTCCTCTCCGCCACTTTTCCTTCATCCCCTGTAATCGCCGGTTTTGTCACGCTGAACGCGTTTTAACGCAGCGGCATTTCGACATTACATAAAAATTACCTTCGATCCCAAGATTTTTCTTGCTTTGCGGCAACGTTATGGTATAGCCTAGTGCAAACTGAATGATGGTTCATTCATAATCTGCATTATGCCTCGTACAAACCGCAGCGGCCAATCGGCAAGGTCCGTCGTGACCGACAAACGCGAAGCGATCCTGCGCGCGGCGATCAAGGTATTTGCCGTCAAGGGTTATTTCAACTCGAAGGTGGCGGATATCGCCAGTGAGGCCGGCATTGCCGACGGAACCGTATATCTCTACTTCAAAAGCAAGGAAGAGGTACTCCACTCCATCTTCGATCGAGCTATGAGCGAGTTTATCGAGGAGGGCAAGCGCGAGATCAGCTTGATAGCGGCGCCTGAGGATCGGATCCGCAAGATCGCACAACTGCATTTAGAAAAGCTCGGTTCGGACCGTGACATGGCAGTGGTCTTTCAGGTCGAGCTGCGAGGGTCGACCAAGTTTATGCAGGAATTTTCGGCGGCCGGCTTTAGCGAGTATCTTGACATCATCCGGCAGACGATCGAAGACGGCCAGAAGGCCGGCGCTTTTCGCAGCGATATCAAACCCATAGTCTGTGCAAAGATACTCTACGGTGCTCTCGATGAAATGGTAACAAACTGGATCCTGTCCAAAAGGTCCTATCCGCTTGCGCCGATGGCTGACGAAGTACTAAGGATATTCTTTGGGGGCGTGATGACCGTATGACCGAAAATCCGGCCGCAACGTCGCCCGTTTCCCGCGGAATCCCGCTTACACCGGATGAGCCACGCACGCTTGCGGATCTATTCGTTCGGTCCGCAAGGAAATTTGACCTGCCCGATGCGCTGAATTTTAAAGCCGACGGTCAATGGCGGTCTATAACTTCGGCCAAAATGGTCGAACGGGCTGAGAACATAGCTCTCGGCCTACATTCGCTCGGCCTGGTAAAAGGCGACCGGGCCGCGATCCTGGCGGGAAATTCGCCGGAATGGACACTGTCGGACGCGGGTTGCCAGTTTGGCGGATTTGTCGACGTTCCGATATACACGACCCTCTCGCCAGGCTCGGTCAGTTACATCATCAACGATTCGCAAACGCGAGTATTCTTTATTCAGAACGCCGAGATCTACGAACGCCTTCGAGATGCGATCGCCGGATGCGGGTCGGTCGAGAAGCTGGTCTTCTTTGACCGATCGGGCGTCGAAAGTGATCTGGCCATCTCGCTGGACGAGCTCGAATCCGCCGGGGCAGAGCTTCGCGGGTCCCAACCCGACCTGCCGCAAAAGCTACGCGATGCCGTCGGCCCGGAGGACGTCGCTACTCTGATCTACACCAGCGGCACCACGGGCGAGCCCAAGGGAGTGATGCTCAGTCACTCGAACCTGATCTCAAACACGATCGACGCCAGTGAGAAGTTCTCGTTTTCGGGCCATGACATCTCATTGTCGGTGCTGCCGTTGTCACACGTATTTGAACGTACGGGCATGTACGTTTACATACTCTCGGGCATGGGGGTTTACTTTGCCGAGTCGATCGAGAAGGTCCCCGATAATCTGAAAGAGGTCAAACCGACGATCTTTATCGGCGTCCCACGCATTTTCGAAAAGGTCTATGAAAAGGCCCGCCTTTCGGCCGCACGGAGCAGCCCCATCAGAGAGCGCATCTTTGACTGGTCGATAGAGATCGCCAAGGAATTTGCTCTGGCAAATGAAAAAGGCATTCCTGTGAGCGTGGCTCTCGCCGCAAAACACCGGCTTGCCGACAAGATAGTCTATGCCAAGATGCGCGAATTTTTTGGCGGGCGGCTGCGATTTTGCATTACCGGCGGGGCGGCACTCTCGGATGATATCTACCTGATATTCACGGGTGCCGGGATCTCGATCATGCAGGGCTACGGCCTGACCGAAACGTCGCCTGTGATCTCGTCGAATAATCCGATCGCACATCGCTTGGGGACGGTCGGAAAGCCGATCCGCAACGTCAGCGTCCGGATCGCCGACGATGGCGAGATCGAGGTCACCGGGCCGGGGGTCATGCTCGGTTATTACAACAAGGAACAGGAGACCCGCGAGGTCTTTACCGATGATGGATGGTTCCGGACCGGCGATATCGGGCACGTCGACGCTGACGGATTTTTGGAGATCACCGATCGCAAGAAGGAACTTTTCAAGACCTCCGGCGGCAAGTACATCGCCCCGACACATATCGAGCAGATGATCAAACATTCTCGATTTGTGAGTCAGGTCGTACTCGTCGGCAACCATAGGCGATTTCCGGCGGCGCTGATCGTACCGAACTTTGAAATGCTCGAGTCATACGCGCACCTCAAGGAACTCGACCTCAAAACACCGGCCGAATTTTGTGCGAACGCCCGGATACGCAACCTATTCGAACGCCAGATCGCGGCGGTGACCGAGGGACTGGCGCAGTTTGAAAAGGTCAAGAACTTTGCGCTTTTGGAAAATGAATTGACCGTCGATGGCGGCGAACTCACACCGACGATGAAGGTGAAGCGGCGTGTGGTCGATGAAAAGTACAAAAAGCTGATCGACGAGATGTACGCCGATCATCCGTAAGCTTTGCTAGTAAAGAATGCTGGATCCTAATCCGCCGGTCATGCTGCTGAGGCCGGTCCTGGCGGCGCCGGTCACGACCTCGAGGATCGTCTGACCAATGCTCTTTTTGGCCTTATCCACCTCGATGATGTCGTACGGCTCGAGCAAGAGATCTTTTTGCTGGCCCTTTTTGATCAGGTCGTAGTTTGCCGCGATCACTTCGCGATCCTTGGAGTTGGGCTTTAAGCGATAGATCTTGATGTCCTTTGTTTTGGCTTCACGCCGGACGCCGCCGATCTTGGCGATGGCCTCGGTCAGCGTCATTCCGCCCTCTTTCAAATAAATGCCCTGCGGAGCCACCACCTCGCCCGTGACGTAAACCGGTGACGCCTTTTGGACCACGATGACATCGCCCGGATAGATGACCGGATTGGCCTCTTCTTTTCCGAGCTTTACGCTGGCGAGGCTGTACATTCGCGAGGGCACATCAGTAGCATCGCCGCCGGTGACCTTCCAATCGCTGTCATCCCGCCCATCCGAACACAGCGGGGCTCGGGTGCGAAAAACCTGGATCATCCCGCCGGCTTCGTCTTTGACGCCGCCCGAGATCGCAAGTATTTCGACCAGCGTCGCCTTTCGCATCAAGGTGATCTCCTGGGGCTTATTGACCTCGCCGTAAATCGTTGCCGGCGGCCGGCTTTTGCGCTCGGTCACCCGGACGCTGATCTGCGGATTTCGAAGGTATTTTGCCAGCAGAGCGCTTATGTCGGCACGCAGTTCGCGTTCGGATCGGCATTTAGCGACGACCGGTTTGTCGAAAAACGGTACTTCGATCTTGCCGTCCTCGTCGACCGTCGCGACAAAATCGAACTGGGGTTCGCCAAGCACCTTTCCGGTTATCTCATCGCCGGGACCGACCATATATCCCTTCTGCACCGGAACGTCAGCCGGCAAGGTCTGACCAAAAGCGATAGCCGAAAGACCAAAGATCAATAAACTTACAACCGCACTCTTCATCGCAAAACCTCACAAACCCGCCGGTAAAGGATAACCTACAAAAACGCGCTATTCAACCAATTTTCGGCCGAAGACTCACCTAGTTGGATGAGTATTTTGCATTGACAGTTGCGCTGTGGTCAAAGTAATTTCAGAATAAAAGCACTCGTGGAAGAATTTGCCTGGGTAAATGAATCAAGACGATCAGATCAGTGAAAATTTCTGGTTCCTGCGGCGTCCGCTCCAATTTATGGCGGATGTCGCGGTTCTATGCGCTGCTTTTTTTATCGCGTACCTGCCCGCCGTCAATATCCAGCTCGGCGAATACTACGTCGAGACCGCGCTTCGCCAACTTCCCTTCGTAATTCTGGTCCAACTTTCGACACTCTTTTTGGTCGGGGCTTATTCGATCATTTGGCGCTATGTAAGCATCGAGGATATCAAGGTCTTTCTGAAAGCTGCGGCGATCTCGGGCGCGATCCTGATCATCTTTCGATTCCTGCTGATGTTTACCGAGTTTAACTGGTGGCAGGTACCGATCTCGGTGATCCTGATCGATACGATGATGGCGTTCGGCGGGCTGCTGGCCCTGCGGATCACGCGCCGATTCATTTATGAACTCGACGAAAAGAACCGGATCCACTCGGGCCGCAAGCGTGGCAAGCAAAAACCGACGCTGCTCGTCGGAGCGGGACGAATGGGTGCCACACTCGCCAAGGAAATGCTCGGCCGAAAGGACGCTGAACTCGAAATACGCGGCTTTGTCGATGACGACCCGCGAAAGCGTGGCGGCAGCGTCAGCGGGGTCAAAGTGCTCGGGACGACACACGACCTGCCGCGGCTGGTCGATGAACTGAACATCAAGCAGGTCGTACTGGCGATCGACCAGGCGCAGGGCAAAGAGATACGCCGGATAATGGACGTTTGCAGTGCGATACCGGTCAAGGCACAGATCGTACCGAGTCTGAATGAGATCGCACATGGCCGCGTGTCCGTTAGTCGGATTCGCGACGTACAGATCGAGGATCTGCTCGGCCGCGAACCGATCGAGCTCGACGATCAGAATCTTCATGAGTTTTTGACCGACAAAACGGTAATGGTCACAGGTGCGGGCGGCTCGATCGGCTCGGAGTTGGTCAGACAGATCACCAACTATTCGCCGAAGCAGATACTGCTGGTCGAGCGGGCCGAGTTCTTTCTATTCCAGATAGGACGGGAACTCACTAATACCTTTACCGACGCCAGATTCGTCCCGCTGATAGCCGATATCGGTGACGAACCGCGAATGCGCGAGATATTTGTGCAATATCGCCCCGAGGTCATTTTTCACGCCGCTGCGCATAAACATGTACCGCTGATGGAGATAAATGCGTCGGAGGCGATCAAGAACAACGTTTTTGCCACCCGCAAACTGGGCGAACTCGCGGGCGAATTCGGAGCGGCCGATTTTGTAATGATCTCGACCGACAAAGCGGTCAACCCGACCTCGATCATGGGAGCCTCGAAGCGAATTGCCGAGATCGTGATCCAGGATCTTAACCATTCGTTTTCGACCAACTATATCGCTGTCAGATTTGGCAATGTTCTTGGCTCGGCAGGTTCGGTCGTCCCCATTTTTCGCGAGCAGATCGAAAAGGGAGAACCGATAACCGTAACCGACCGCGAAATGACGCGATATTTTATGACCATCCCCGAGGCGTCGCAGCTAGTTCTGCAGGCGGGTGCCCTGGGTGAGGGCGGCGAGATATTTATCCTCGATATGGGGCAGCCGGTAAAGATCCTCGACCTTGCTGAGGATATGATCAGGCTCTCGGGACTGACCCCGTACGAAGACATTGATATTCAATTTACCGGCATTCGCAAGGGAGAAAAGCTTTTCGAAGAACTCGAGATAACCGGCGAGAACCTGCTCAAGACCCGGCACCCGAAAATATTTATCGGCAAGATCGCGACGTATTCGCGGCCTGAGGTCGAGAACATTCTGCGTGAGTTCAGGTCGGCGGTCGAGGCCCAGAGCGAGGCGCGCGTCCGGGGTGTCTTTAACGAGTTCCTGCCCGAGGCGACGATCACTCAGATCGAACCGGCCGCCACGAACGAAGAGGCCCTGTCGCAAAATGCGCTGACCGGTTCGGCCCGGAAATAAAAACCAATGGCAATTTTAGTTACAGGCGGGGCAGGCTATATCGGCAGTGTCGCGGTCGATGACCTCAAGGCTCGCGGCGAAGACGTTGTCGTGGTCGATAATCTGGTTTACGGCCATCGCGAAGCGATCGACGCCGATATCCCGTTCTATCAGGGGAATATCGGAGATCGAGACCTCTTGGACCGCATTTTTGCCGAACACGACATCGAATCGTGCATGCACTTTTCGGCATACGCGTACGTCGGCGAATCGGTCGAAGAGCCGAAAAAGTACTTTGACAACAATTACGTTCAGACGCTGGCACTGCTCGACGCCTTATTGGCGAATGGCGTAAAAAGGTTTGTATTCTCATCGACATGTGCGTCATTCGGCGAACCGCAGTATCTGCCGATCGACGAGTCTCACCCGCAATCGCCGACCAATCCGTACGGCTGGACCAAATTCATGGTCGAGCGGACACTGTCCGCCTATCAGGCCGCATACGGTTTGGATTTTGTCGTACTTCGGTATTTCAATGCGGCGGGAGCAACCGCAAGGCGCGGCGAGGACCACAGTCCGGAGACCCATTTGATCCCGTTGGCGTTGTTCGCGGCCTCGGGACGCATTCCGCACGTTTCAATATTTGGCGATGACTATGATACGCCTGACGGAACGGCGATACGCGACTATATACACGTATCGGACCTCTCGAGCGCTCACATGGCGGCATTGGACCATCTGAGAGCGGGCAAGAATCCGGAGTTTATCAATCTGGGCAACGGGAATGGATACTCGGTCAAAGAGGTGATCCGAACCGCCGAACGCGTAACACAGCGGCCGATCAAGGCGGTCATCGCACCGCGGCGGGCGGGCGATCCGTCGAAATTGGTCGCCAATGCCGCCAAAGCTCGTGAAATACTCGGCTGGCAGCCGCAATTACCAACGCTCGAGGCCATTATCGAGAGCGCCTGGTCGTGGCACAATGCAAACACGGCGGGCTATTCCGGCTCAGACCGTAAATAACCGGAGGAAGATCCTATGTCTGATCTTAAGATCTCTAAGAGTCGTGTCTCGCGAAAAGCAGCGAGCTTTACCGAATCGGTCATCCGTGAGATGAGCCGCGAGGCGGTCAAGTATGGCGCGGTCAATCTGGGACAGGGCTTTCCTGATTTTTCGGCCCCCGAGGACATCAAGCTCAAGGCCATTGAGGCGATCGCCGCCGACCACAATCAGTACGCGATTACCTGGGGCGTCAAAAGCTTCAGAGACGCGATCGCAAAAAAGACAATGTGGTTTCTCGGACTTGATCTGGATCCCGAGGCCGAGATCACCGTCACGTGCGGATCGACCGAAGGGATGATCGCCGCGATGATGGCGACCGTCGATCCGGGCGACGAAGTGGTCGTTTTCGAACCCTTTTACGAGAATTACGCTCCAGATGCGATCCTTTCGGACGCCGTGCCGCGGCACGTACCGCTGTATCGTACCGACAACGGATTCGTTTTTGACCGTGAAGAACTTCGGGCCGCCTTTAACGAAAAGACCAAGGCCATCATCATTTGCAATCCCAACAACCCGACCGGAAAGGTCTTTACCCGGGACGAATTGGAATTTATCGCCGACCTCTGCAAAGAGTTTGACGTGCTCTGCTTCACCGACGAGATATACGAGCATATCATTTACGGCGTCGACGAAAACGATCCGCTCTCGCACCACTGCATGGCAAATATCGAAGGAATGCGTGACCGAACGGTCGTTGTTAACTCGCTGTCGAAGACGTATTCGGTAACGGGCTGGCGCGTCGGGTACTGTATCGCGCCGCCGGACATCACGTCTGCGATAAGAAAGGTACACGACTTTCTTACGGTCGGTGCGGCCAACCCGCTGCAGCACGCCGGGGCGTACGCACTCGGGCTGCCGGCAAGCTATTATCAGGGGCTGCAGGCCGAATACCTTCGCAAGCGCGACTTTATCGTCCCGGTGTTAAAGGATGCGGGTTTCAAGTGCGACTATCCCGAGGGCGCGTATTACGTGATGGCTGACATCTCTGATTTTGGCTTTGCCGACGATATCGAATTTACAAAGCACTTGATCCGGGAGATCGGTGTCGCGGTGGTTCCCGGTTCGTCGTTCTATCACGAGGCGTCGATGGGCTCTCAGATCGTCCGGTTCTGCTTTTGCAAAAAGGACGAGACTCTCGATGCCGCCGCTGAGCGCCTTGCCAAACTGAAGCTCGGCTAGCGCCTGCCACAATTGCAGCGGGCCGCAAGGCAACCATTTTGCGGCCTCAACGCAACAAAAATAAAAAAACTGCGTATTTTCTCCTGAAAAGCGCGACTCTCCCGCACCTAAATTTAACTAGAGAAACCTGGAGGTACTATGTTTCAGAGATCATTCGTATTCATAATCACCGCCGCGTGCGCGGTTTCGGCGATCGGCCAGACCCCCGAAGCAAAAAAGGCACCCGGAAAGGCTCCACAAGCAATGACGTTTACGTTCGAGAGCGGCGGCAGTTATCTCGGCGTGCAGACGGCCGAAGTGACCAGTGAGAACTATTCAAAATTTGGGCTGCGAGAGGTTCGCGGCGTCGCGGTCGAAAAGGTGATGGAAAATTCGCCGGCCCAGGCGGCAGGTCTTCAAACAGGTGATGTCATAATCAGTGTTGACGGCGATGAGGTCACCGGCACCCGCAAGTTGACACGCCTGATCAGTGAGATCGCACCCGATCATAAAACAAAGCTCATCATCTGGCGAAACGGCAGTGAACAGGAAGTAACAGCGACCATTGCCAAAAGGCCCACTCCAAAGTTTGAGAACGGAAACTTCGAATTTTCATTCCCGGGCCCGATCGGAAAGATCGATATCCCCGACATTAAGGAATTGCGCAAGTTAAAGGAACTGCCGAAGGGCGACGCCCCCCAGATATGGACGTCACCTGACGGTAACGGCCGCGGTTTTATTTGGAGATCGGGTTCGGGCCGTCAGATCGGCGTGGGGATCACCCCGCTGACCAAACAACTGGCTGAACACTTTGGCGTTGAGGGCGGTATTTTGGTCAACTCGGTGCGTGACGGTTCGCCGGCGTTCAAAGCCGGGATCAAGGCGGGCGACATCATTGTCGAGGCTGACGGTAGATCTGTCAAAAATGAGATCGACCTGATCCAAACCATCGGCGGCAAGAAAGAGGGCGACATTCAACTGACCATTGTCCGCGACCGAGGCCGCCAGACGATATCGGTTACGCCTGAGGCGTCAAAAACACCCGGTTTCCTCTTCGAAACCGAGGATGGCGGGTCTATTCTGCCGCTGACACCGCCAAAGTTCGATAAGTTGAAACCGCCGGCACCTGCGCCGGAGATCGCACTGCTGGCCCCCGGCCGTGTGCTCTAGGCGGCAATTGATCTTGTCAATCTACGAGGCGGGACATTTCCGCCTCGTTTTTATTGTCCCTGCTGCCGCTTGACGGCGTCCTTTGCAAGTTCATTTGCCCGGCTGCTGTAGTCGCGGGCGTCCTCCATCAATTTGCGATAATTTTCGCTGCGCGTCTTGAATTCTTCTTTGACCTTTTCGCGCATTTTCGCGTCCTTCGGGTCATAGCTGTCACGGAGAATTCGGGCCGCCTGGCGATAATTTTCAAAGGCCTCGAGCTGCCGCTTCAACGCTTCTTCTTTCAGCCGCAGGTATTCGCGGTAATCGTCGTTGATCTGCATCTCCTGAGCCTTTTGGATCTTTTCGACGGCGGATTTGCCGTATGCAGTGCCGTCATTGATCAGATAAAGCACCTCATCAGCGATCTTTTTTGCGGTCTCGGCATCGTTCTTTTCCATCGCCGCCTTTAGTTCCTCGCGCTTACCTTCGTTCTGCTGATAGAGTACCTTGATCTTTGTCAGATCCTTATTGGCGTCGTCGACGATCAAGGCGGCTTCGGCGGTCTCGTCCAGCGGGTTCAAGATACTGATCCCGCCGCCCGAGCGTTTGCACGACGAAAATGCGAGAACGAGCGCGATCATGACGAACGTGCATAGCTTGAATTTGGGGATCTTCAAAAACTGGTTCAAATGCTTTTAGATCAACTTTAGGTCAGGATTTCCACTCTTACGCCAAATAAAACCATCGAGGACATAATGCGTCAATTGCGGCAGTGCGAGCAGCGGCACGAGCCACATCTTCAGACTACCCCAATTCCAGTCACCGCCGAAGAGCCATTGTTTCTCATGCCAAACACCGCGATGCCAGAAAAGCTCCTCGACATAGGCGAGTGCCCACAGAGTAGCCAGAAAGACGATCCAGTTCGATGACAATTTCCGGTAAACCGGGCCGGCCGTTTCGCGCTTCATACGAGCGTAAACGTATATCAGCGCAAAATAAGGCACACCATGGATGATGACATTGGTCACCGTAAAGGCATAGTCAGAGTTGAAATAGACGATGCCGACGTACCAGCACAACGCCGTCGTCGCGACGACGATGTCCTTGCCGATATTAATGAATCCGTCGATGACATATTGGTACATCGACTTGACCGCATAGACCGTCAATGCCGCCAGATAGATCGGGAACATCACGGTTTCGACGATCGCCGGCAGACGAATGAAATCGTTTTGAACGAACCACTCAAAGTTTCGCGGCAGCCGGGTCATCCAAAACGCCAGCGGATACAGGCTCGCCATGTAGATCGCGGCCGCATCGACCCACCATGTCCAACGATCGGTCTCGCCGAGCTTTCGGCGGTAGAGGTTGACCCAGCCGTACTGCTGCCTTACAAAATGAAAAACGGCGATCGCGGCGAGCACCTTCCAAAACACCAGTTCGCCCTCGGAATAGAGAGCAACGCCGATCGAGTAACCAAAAACAGGTACGAGCAGATAGAGCCAGAATCGGCGTTTGACCTCGGCCAGGTCGAAATATACGCGGAAACTGGTGGACCAGACATGAGCCACGTCGATCAAGAGCACGGCCCAGACCCATGTCCACTCAGGCGAATCGCCGTTCAGGATGCCCATCTGTGAACCGGCGACCAAAAGCACCATCGACAAAAGCGCACTGCCCAGAAAAACGGTGAGGTCCGTTCCGCGTGAGAAAAGCCACCTTCCGGAACTACCCGGAACATCCGGCAACGCCGACCCGCTGCCGTGGCCGGGAATGTCGATGTCGATCTCCGAAACTCTCTGCATTTCTCAGTGGCCTCACGTCCGGGCCTTCAAAATTTCCCCGGCCGCGCGCAATCCATGATAAAACGCTTCTTCAAAAAGCGCGACGCCGCTTAGGTCCGTATGGGCAAAATGGATGTTGCGATACGGTCTAACGGCCTTTTCACGAATGCCGCTCCAGATGAAGTTTGGCCGCGGACTGATCATCGCATGTCCCCATCGCATGATGTCGATCCGCTCGGTGAGCTCGTAAATGTCGCTGTGGGCACGTGAGAGGTCTGTCAGGCAAACATCGGCCAATTGCCGCCAATCGAAATTGAAGAGCTTTGTGCGGCCGTCGGGTTCATGGCACATCGGGTAATAGTACGTGAGCACCGTCGGGCCGTGGTCGATGCCCTTTTGATGTGTCGCCGTGACATAACCGAGCGAGGGGCTTTCGTACAGAACATTGTCCCATGACAGCGGAAAATCCTTGGCAAAACGCGGTTTTGGACGATCTTTTAGAAACAGATTGGCCACGAACCACGCATTGTGCTGAAATGCGCCGGCGTCAAAGGGAGCATCGTCGCGAAATCCGCGAATGATGTATGGTGCCGTAAACATCGGCGACGCGAAGATCGCCCGTTCGCAGTGAATCCCGCGAAGTTCGTTGCCGTCCAGCGTGATGACGTCAACACCTCGTTCGGTCGGTACGACCGAAACGACCATTTGCGACCGGCGAATGTTGTCCCGGGCCAGTTCCGCAAAATGGCGGACAAATTGGCCGTTTCCCTCGGGAACCGTAATGAACGGCTGCGACTCGACGCCGCTTTTTCGCACCCGCGAGCAAAAATAGAACAGGCCGACCCACGCCGACGTCTGATCTGCCTTGAGGCCGTAATCGTCACGGGTTGCGTAGTCGCAATACCAATGAAGCCTTTCGGATGTGAACCCGTTCTGCCGCAGCCAGTCGGCAAATGATATTCGGTCGAGCGAGGTCACAGCCGCGTCGTCAGAGCAGGTCTCGAGCGGGACGGCAAAGGCACGTCTTCCGCTTACGTCGCGCCAATTGACCCATTCGTCGATCCGACGTTGAAATTCGGTAAATTGCCGCTTGTCCTCTTCGCCGGCTCCGACATTAAGGTACAACCCCTCGTACCAACGGCCCTTGTAATAAACGCGTTCCTCAGGCTCGCGGCACAGGTACTGTTCCTTGACGACGACCTGGCCTTGAGCGTCGCGGCCGTCGGTGAGCGACATCTCGTCGAGAAGTGAGACCAGCTCAGTATTTTCGGCAAACGGGACCGGCAAGTAGTGCGCGGCCCACGGATAACCGACCGGGTCGCCCTTGCCGCTGATCGACGTACCGCCGACGTCCTTTTCGAGTTCCAACAGCAGGAAATCGTGAAAGTTCTGCTTTTTGAGTTTCCACGCGGCCGAGAGTCCGGCGATGCCGCCGCCGATGATCACCGCTTTTTTTGACTCCCAACGGTCGGCGGCAACATCAAAGCTGCGGCCCTCGCGCAGGATATGGCCGATGCCGGCCGACTGCCCGACGATCTCGCCCTCGGGGAAGGCAGCCGGCTGATCGGTCCGGCACGCCGCCAACGCGAACGGCGCCCCCAAAAACAACTTGAGTAACTCACGGCGGTTCAGATTCATTGCTCGAAACGGCGCCACTCAGCTTCGTAATAGCGGACCAGTGCCTGATTATCAAGGCGGTTGATCTCGAGTTCCTCGTTTGGCCTCGAGGTGTCAGCGGGAAACTCGAAAAGAGATGCGAATGTCTCGTTGTTGAGAAATCGCATCTCAATGCCCGCCGGAGGCGATCGCGGCGTTTCAAACGGCTGCAGTTTAGCCAGTGCGTAGCCCCAGATACCGAAGCTCGGAACCGTCGTCTGATACGGTTTGACCGTATAGCCGCTTGCCTCGAGCGTATTCATCACGCACCAGAACGAGTTGCGGGCGATCAACGGCGACGTCGTCTGGATCACGACCGACGAGTCAGGCTTGAGCTTCTGTTTGAGGAGATTGTAGAACCGCGTCGTATAGAGCTTGCCGAGTGCAAAGTTGTTCGGATCCGGAAAATCCACAATGGCGATATCAAACGGCTCGGCAGGAACGTTGTCGAGCCAGACAAACGCATCGGCATTGGTTACGTGAACACGCGGGTCGTTGAGCGAATGTTTGTTGAGTTCGCCGAGTGCCGGCACCGCGGACGAGACCTTCGTCATGTCGGGGTCAAGATCGACGAGTTGGATAAACTCGACCGACTTGTACTTTTCGATCTCGCGCAGAGCGAGTCCGTCACCGCCGCCCAACACAAGCACCCGCTTAGCGTCGCCTGAAAATGCGGCAAACGCGGGATGGACCAGAGCCTCATGATAGCGGTATTCGTCAAAGGAATTGAATTGGAGATTTCCGTTCAAAAAAAGCGCATAGCCGGTTTTGCCCTTGGTTACGACGATACGCTGATAGGCCGAGCTTTTGGCATAAATGATGTTATCGACGAAAAGTGAATCTTCGGCAAGCGTCGTAAGGCGATCGGCCTTAATGAACGCAATAACGAGCAGAGCGAGGATCACAAAACCCTTGACCCGCATTATCGTTACATTGCGTTTCAGCAGCGGCAGCAGCAGCCACGTGCCCCATATTCCGACGGCTGCATTGAGCATACCGAAAATAAGCGACGTGCGGGTCAGCCCCAATCGCGGGACAAAAAAGATCGGAAAAAGCAGCGACGCCGCCAACGCACCGATGTAGTCGAACGCCAACACACGCGAGACGAGGTCCTTAAAATCCATCTCGTCCTGCAGGATACGCATCAGCAGCGGTATCTCGAGGCCGACCAACATTCCGATAATAAAGACGACTGTGTAAAGGACTACCGAGAAATACGAGAGGTTGGCAAATGTGAGGAACAAAAGCGGAGCCGAAAATCCGCCGATCACGGCCACCGCAAGTTCAATATCGATGAACTTTTCGGCTACGTGCTTGTCGATAAATCGCGAAAGCCACGAACCGACACCCATCGCAAATAGATAGATGCCGATGATCAGTGAAAACTGTGTGACCGAATCGCCGAGGACATAGCTTGAGAGCGTCCCGGCCAAGAGCTCATAAATGAGCCCGCAAGTGGCTATGACAAAAACGTTAAGAAAAAGCAGCGGAGCACGTTTCATACGAACGGAAAATGAATAGCGGAAAACGGAAAACGAAATACACCTCAGTCATTTTCCATTTTCCGATCTCCGCTGTATGCAGATCAGTTGCCCTGGATCGCTGCCGAGATTATCATCGCCACGCCGATGATAATGGCACCGATAATGATCGCGAGCGATACGTTCTGATCCTCCTCGATCTCCTTTTTGACCGAAAAGGGCGAAACCACGACCACAATAACAAATGCGATCGCAAACACGATCAACCCGATCGCGACAAATATCACTGTGGTCGTCAGAACCGGCAAAAGTTCCTCAAGCTTGACGATCAAACCGAGAAACGGGGCGATCGATAAAAGACTCATCATCATTTTCCTCCACGAAATCCTGAATAAAAGAACGGCACTCCCAGACGTGATTTACTGCCGGCGTTAGCCAACTCCCACCCGAACCAGGCCGCTGAGGAGTAAGCCAGCAGCACGCCAACACCAAAGACCATATAGAGCTTTTTCCACATATAGTTAACCTGCTATTCGTCGGAATCGCCTGAATCGTCCGATCCGCCTGTTGCCGCGGCCGAGAACATGCTGTCCTTCCAACGGCTCGATTCAAAACTGATCTTTCTGAACAGGCCGAGTATCGGCATTATCGCCAAAACGAGTAAGGCGCAGCAGAAATTGACGCCGCGATTGACGTTCTGCTCGACCTTTACCGAGACCGGCATCTGGGCTTGCCAGTTTTGCCAGGTACCCTCGACCCGCAACGTATATTTGCCGGCCGGCAATGACGAGAGCGTGGCATCATTGGATTTGCCGCCCTCACTCCATGCGCCGTCGCTGTCCGAGCCGGAATAATATTCGACCGGCACGTTGACCGACTCGACCTCCTGGCTCTGATCGTTGATGAGGTCAACATCCAGATCCGCCCATGAATTGTCGACATTTGCCCCGGCGGTGATCCTTACGTTCCGGTTTCCCTTCAGGTCGAACGGCTGGCTGAACACAGCCTGGCCCGTCGTGGCGTTGGCCATCGGCGGCAAGATGAGTTCCTGGTTCAGAACCGTATTCGTCAAACCGCTGAGAGGGATCATGAAGATCGCGACCACAAACAGAGCAAGCAGTGGCAATGCTCCCCACGTGTAATAAAATCGTCCCGTAAACGGTTGATTGGGGGCAACTCCCCATGGCCGCGGAAGATCCGTAACGCCAAAGGCCTTTTCGATCTCCTCATTGGTCATGTAGGTGCCGACGGACCAATTCATTTCGTTGTCGGACGCCTCACGTGAGAGCATCAGCGGAGCGGAAACAAAATCCGTCGCCCGAACCGTTTCGCCTTGTTCGACCCGCCAATAGAACTCGCCTTTTACGTATTCGACAACGGCCAGTGCGTCCTGAAATATCTTGAACGAAGACCCGTTGTACTTGGCGACGCCGCCGGCGCCTATGTACGAAACCTCGACTTCCGCGGCGTTGACCGGCTCGACAAAATTCCAGTGATTGTCCGAATGCACCAGCCAGCGGAAACCGATCATCGGATTGTAAAGCAGATACTCGTGCCAGTAGTACGTTTCGCCCTCGATCGTGACGCTGCGAACTGTGGCCCCGATTATCTTGAACTTCACGTCGCCGGGAAAGGTTCCTTCTGCGCCGATCGGAGCCACAAATACCGGTGCGTTCGGCATCGGTTTGAGTGATTTGAGATATGTGAGATTTCCCTGATTGACGTCGAGAAGCGAATCGCAGTTCGGACACGTAACGCGCTCGGTGATATCGGGTGCCATCAACTCGAGCGGGCCGCCGCAGTTCGGGCAACCCATTCCCGCAGCCGAAACACGCCTGGCCTCACGTTCGACCGGCTTGGCATCGCCGAGACCGATCTCGGCGAGTGTCACCTGCGTACCGACAAAGACCCATGGCGGATCCATACTATAGTCGATGGTGGCAAAGGCGTTGTTCTTACCGGCAAGATCGGCGTATTCGAATTGCTCGCCGGGGCTGAGTTTATACGGTATCTCGCCATCGGCGGCGACCGATGTCCCGCGTCCCTTTTCCTGCACCATCAACGGCGTCGGATTTGGGATCTCGGCGACTACCTGGCCGAGCTGCAACCCGTTGAATGACGGCAGCACCGCTCCCTGCGGCAGCGGCTGGTAAAATGTAAGATAAAACTTGCCCTGAGCCTCGGCCAGCCACCCGACCCAGCCATTCGAGAATGTGGCGTACCACTCGTCCCAAAACCCGCCAAGCTCGTGCCGAAGCTGTGCCCGGCCGGTGAGTTCAAATCTATTGCCGTTAAAGGTGCCTTTCAAGCCGAGTTTCAGCGGTGACTGTGAATCGGCGATCTCGGCAACCTTGCCCAGATCCTCAAGCGAGCGGTCGGTACGCGAAATTGCCGAACGACAAAACGGACAAACGATGACGATCGTCGATCCGGCCTTAAATTCGATCGGCCCTGCGCAGGACGGGCAATTTGCCTGAAGTGTACTCACGCCTCACCCCCAGCAGCTGCGTGTTTGCTCGATGAATCCATCATCGGCGATTCTCCCCGGTCGATCCGTGTGACCGACACATTTTCGGCACCTATCGCGGATCTGAGAAATCCTTCCCAGTCCCATTCCGGACGAGTGCGGCAACAGTATAGATTGAATGTGGCGGTTCCGTATTCAGGGTATGTGTGGCATGCCAGATGTGATTCTGTCAGAGCGATCATCCCGGTAACGCCGCCCTCGCCGGGAAATTTGTGCCAGACCGAACCGACGGAACGAAGCCCGAGGTCTGACATCACGTTGTCGAAGATCGAACGAATTACGGCCTCGTCACGGAGTGCTTCCGCATCGCAACCCACCGCCTCGATCAACCATTCAGTGCCAACGATCATCGGTTCAATACAAAATGTACGTTATTGTCTACCCAATGTTCTGAACAATCAGTAAAATGCGAACGTAACAGTCCGTCAAGTGAGAATTGTATCGAACAGAACTATAGCTAAATTTTTGGCTTTTGTCATTTCTTTTGTGATGATTGCGGCCGTACAGTTGTCGTGTTCGCCGGCGGGGCCCGAACGCGTCAAACGCGAGTCAATTCATTACTCATTGCCGAAGGTCGTGGGAAACATCCGCGGCGACGATATTAACGAGAGCAGCGGACTCTCCGCATCAAAGTGCTCCCCGAATATCTTTTGGACCCATAACGACTCGGGCGGCGAACCGGTCGTCTATGCTCTTGACGGCGCCGGCGGCCGTATGGGTAACTGGCGCGTACCCGGTGCCGAAAATAAGGATTGGGAAGACATCGCCGAGTTTAAGGACAACCGCGGAAGGTGCTTTCTGTATATTGGTGACATCGGCAATAACGGGCTAAAGCGAAGCGAATTGACGATCTACCGCATTGCCGAGCCGGCCGTGCCGGCGTCAGTCCCGCCGGCCGGAATTTCGTCAAATGAGACCGCGGCACCAGAGCGTCTCACTTTCAAATTTCCGGACGGACCTCACAATTCCGAAGCTCTGCTCGTCCATCCGGTGACCGGTGAGATCTACGTTATCAGCAAAAGGATCGACGGTCCGGCCTCGGTTTACCGGTTGCCCTCCAGATTTGATACACCATCACCGGTCGTTGCCGAGCGCCTGTCGGAGATCAAGGTTCCGGCGGTTCCGAACGGCCAGATCACCGGTGGAGATATCTCTCCTGATGGAACGCGGGTCGTTCTGTGCGATTACGCCGGTGCGTATGAATATCGTTTGCCGGAGGGATCAGCGAATTTTGATGATATTTGGCGTCAGTTCCCGGAGCCGGTCGATATCGGCGATCGGCTCGTCGGTGAGGCCGTTTGTTATAGTGCCGATGGCGGATCGATCTTTGCGACAAGTGAGAATGCCGGTTCACCGTTCATACGGGTGGACAGTCTGCACAAATAAGAACGGCGGGCCGTTTCGGGCTCCGCCGTTGGATGTGTAAAAAAGCCGGGGTTACTGCGTGATCGTGAACTTGTCTTCGTTCTTGATCAACTGGCCGCCGACGCGGTCCTTGATCTCGATCCGAATATTGTATTCACCAGTCGGCATATTTGTAGTAGGCAAGAGCCTGGCCAGTGTCAGGCGCTGGCCTGAGTCACTCAAACCCGACCAATCCTCAGGCTGCCGAAAAACCTCTTTGCCGTCCTTTGTCAGAATGTATGTGACATCAACTGCCGGCCGCAGTGTGGTCTGGTCGATCTCGGCATTGTATACCTGAAGGTAGATGCCGACCTCTTGACCCTGCTTATAAACGCCGCCAAGATTCGGAATGACCTTCGAATTTCCGATCACGAACATCTGGCCGATATCACGCTCGTTGGTCGAGCGCAGTTTTGAGGTCAGTACCAGCGACGACGTCGACAGCTTTTTCTCATCATATCGCGGTACCGTAAAGCCCATGTTCACGATGCCCTTATTGCCGGTCCCGACATCGCGGACGACAACGTCCACCTTGTAGGTGCCCGGTGTGAGTGCGATCGCCTTTTGATACACAGATTTTCGGTCCATGGCGTCGGCAAGCTCGACGGCAGTCGCGTTGGTCACGACCGAATCTTCGAAAATGCCCGATCGTTTGCCCGAGACAGCGGTGATGCGGCCGAAAATATTCATTCGGGCCGTTTCAAGTCCGCCGATCTGCTCAAATTTCAGCTCGCGGTTGCTGGTCTGCACCGTGAATGCGGTAATAATGCGGTCGTCAGATTGACGGAAGAAATCTACCCGAAGGTCGAACTGCAGCGGATTGTTGTCGATCACCGGTGAATCGGTCAACGAACTCTGAAGATCGCTGAACTTGACCGCCGGCGGCCGCATCAGGCCGGTCATGACCTCGAGTCTGCGGAACGGCGAATCTTGTTCGCGATAGAAGTTGTTGCCGGCATTACGATCGTATCCGGAGATACGGTCACCCTTGGTCGACATACCCAACTGTTCCGCGGTCGTCATACCGGCTCCGGGAACCATCAGCAACGCGTCCTTTTCGTTAGCGTTCCTGGCCATTCGGTATTCGCCGGTTCCGGTGGGATCGACAAACTCGATCTCGAGGCCGTCACCGACACCCTCGAGGTGGCGATAGAACCATATCTCGAACGGATATGTGGTCGTCGCACCGCCGCCTTCATAGCTCGGGCGATCGTAGGATCCGCCTGACGGGTGAGACTCGACCGAATCGGGTTTGCCCCACGCAATGTAAACGCGGCCGCGATCCGTTTTCCATCCGGGAATACCGGAGGCAAACTTTTCGTTGGCGTAGGCGATGCGCTCATAGTACTCTTCGCGATACTCGTTCTCTTCGGTATCGGGGTTAGGGTCGCGGCGACGCCAAAACTGTTCGATAAAGTTCTCACGCTCTTCGTCGGTCACCAGGGCGTTGAACGCACGCTTTTCCTCTTTGGTAATGATGTACGCGACATCATTGTTGATCCATTTTTTGTAAGCCTCTTTCAATTCCGGTTTGACGTTACGCGCCTTGTCCGAAATATCCTGACTCGGCTTGTTGCTGTCGGGCGGTTGGGCGATAGCCGCAATGGCCCCGAGTGACATCAACACAATTGTCAGTAAAAAACTCTTGAATATCCTGACTCTAGACATAAACGAAAAACTCCCAAAAAATGACCGGCCAATAGCCGGAAGGTTTACCAAAATTGTTTCTATACCGATTCTAGACAGTTATATCTATTTATACAAGATGAAATAACTCGGGCGCGGGTTGCTTAACTGCCCGTTTCATCAGTCGTTCGGCGCTTTTTGCCAAAGAACCAGGCGATGAATATCGATACGATATACAGCCCGATCATCGGGGTCGCAAACAACATCATATTGGGCACATCGCCCGTGGGCGAGACAACCGCCGCAACTATTAGTATGACGACCAGCGATACTTTCCAGCTGCGCACGAGCAAGCCGGCGGAAATGATACCAATGCGTGCCAGAACATAAGATATCGCGGGCATCTGAAATATCAGGCCCATGGCGAGCATTATGATCGTTATAAAATCGAGATAGTCACTAGCCTTGAGCAGCAGTTGGAAATCACCGCCGCCGAGACCGAGCAAGTAACGCGCCGCCGGCGGGAATAGTATGTAGTACGCAAACGCCGCTCCGATCACGAATGATACCGTTGAAAGGCCGATGAATGGCGTGACGTACGCCCGCTCGTGCTTGTATAACGCCGGAGAGATGAACATCCAAACCTGCCATAAGAGCAGCGGTACCGAAAGCGCGATCGCAGCATATAATGAAACCGTTACGAACAAGGTGAATTGCTCGGTCGCAGTCGTCACGGTCATCCGCTCATCTGCATTTGGCTGATCCTTGGCAACCTCGTCAAACTCGACCGGCAGCCGAACGCCCTTGGGAACAACGGCGTTATTCGTGATAAGCGGTTCGGTGGTAAATAGCCCCAATTTGCCCTCAGAGTCACGGGACACCTGAGCGAGGACGGACGAACCGGGCACGACCACCGTCGCACCAAGCTTGGTCGAACGATCAAATATGTAGCGTCCTCCATCGCCCTCTCGGATACAGCTCAATGGCAGCAATTTTTCTTCGCCGGTAACGCCGCTGATGGGCAATTCCCTTCGGGCCGCCTCAGAGAGGGCCTGCCGGATAGGCACGCTGAGAAAGTCGTAGATACGATCCGAAACAAACCAGCAGATCGTAAAAGCAACCACGATGATAATGACCGAATTGACGAGCCGCTTGCGCAGTTCATCCAAGTGCTCAAGGAACGACATATTTGCCGCCCGCTCGGGTAATTGGTTTGACTCGTTCTCGTCCATCTATAAGTTACAACCAGTTTTGCTTGTCATCCGGATCATCCGGCGGGGCATCATCGTTCTCTGTGGTTTGAGCCGCTGTGCTCTTTGACGTAAATTCGGCGGGATCGACCTCTCTGATCGCGGGTGCCGCAACACTCGCCGACTCGGCCGCAACCTGACCGCGGATGGTATTCTCTCTCGCAACCGGCGGCGTATCGTCGTCATCAATTTTGAAGGCCCTGGCTTCCTCTTCAAAATTGACCTCGCGCTCCCAGGTCTGTTTGAATTCATTGGTCGTATTGCGAAATTCGGCTGTTATCTTGCCGATCTTGCGGGCGATCTCCGGCAATTTTCTCGGGCCGAGAAAAATAAGGGCGATCACACCAATGAGGATCAGCTCGGAGGTGCCGATAGATTCGAGAATGAATAAAAACACCTAATTTACCTCTATATAGATCCCATTATGGCCATTGACCGAGCCAATAACGCGGGCGTCGGGCATCCGGCTCACAAATTCGCCAGCTCGTTCCGGTCCCATGCTTATCAGCAGACCGCCGGCGGTCTGCGGGTCAAACAAAGCGCTCTGCATGATCCGGGTCACGCTGTCGGCAAATTCGGCCGTGTCGCCGACATAGGCCCTGTTGTTCTTATCGCCGCGGGTCAACATCCCCTTCTCGATCAGTTCCAGAACGTCGGGCAGCAATGGAACCCTCGTTGAATCTATACGCAACGTCACGCCACTGCCCTTTGCCATCTCAAATGCGTGACCCATCAGCCCAAAGCCCGTTACATCAGTACATGCACTGGCACCGAGCTCGCGCATTAGCTTAGATGCGGCCGCCGCCGATGTGGTCATCGCGTTGACCGCCGCCTCGACCGTCGCTGGATCTGCCTCGCCCCTCTTGACGGCCGTATTTATGGCACCGGTGCCGATCGGCTTGGTCAAAACAAGTACATCGCCAGGCCGCGCGCCCGAATTTGTCACCACCCGATCAGGATGAATGACGCCGGTCACTGCGTAACCGAATTTCATCTCCTGATCATCGACCGAATGGCCGCCGATGATCACGACACCCTCAGCGTTCATTGCCGACTGGCCACCCGCAAGTATTTCGCCAAGTACATCCCAATCGCCCTTTTGCGGAAAGCAGACGATAGAAAGTGCCGATAACGGAGTACCGCCCATTGCGTAAACATCATTCAGAGCGTTGACCGCGGCAACCCGGCCATAAGTGAACGGGTCATCGGCAACCGGAGTAAAGAAATCGACCGTCTGCACAAGGGCTGTCTCGTCCGTAAGGCGAAAAACGCCCGCGTCGTCGGATCGATCAAATCCGACGATCACATTTTCGTTGCTCTGTGCCGGTAACTTACTCAAAACTTGAGCAAGATCGCTTGGGGCGAGTTTGGCCACTCAACCCGCACACGAAACCATTTCGGTCAGACGCTGACGCATCGTGATTCTTTAACCTCCTTTATAATCAATGGTTTACAGTCATTCACCTGATCTGGGGCCGATTATGATCTGATATATGCGGTCGAGGTCGTCCGTGCCGTAATACTCGATCTGTATCTTGCCGCTTGTACCTTTAGCCGCCGGCACGATCTTCACATTGGTGCTCAGCTTTCTCATCAGCTTTGTCTCAGCCGCCTTAACATTTGGATCGGCCGTGCGAGGAAGCGGTTTGTCCGCGGTGCCCGAGCCGCCGTTCGCGGCGCGTCTTACGGCCCGTTCGGTCTCTCGAACCGAGAAGCCGCGTTCAATGGCATCCTTGGCGACGGCCCGCAGGACCTTTGGGTCGTCAGCCATCAAGAGCGCCCGGCCGTGGCTCAGTGAAAGCCGCCCTTCGATAATATGGTTTTGTACCTCGGAGGGGAGCTTTAAGAGACGGATCGTAGTCGCGACCAACGAGCGCTCGCGGCCAACACGCTCGGACACCTGCTCTTGCGTAAGTCCAATAGAATCAATGAGTTTGCGGTACGCCTTGGCCTCTTCAATGGGATTCAATTCATGCCGCTGAATATTCTCGATAAGGGCGATCTCGAGCAGCATGTCATCCGGAATATCACGCACAACGGCCGGTAATTTTCGCAACTCCGCTCGTTGAGCCGCACGCCATCGACGCTCGCCGGCCACGATCTGGTATCGAGAGCCGATAGCACGCAGGACGATCGGCTGAACCACCCCGTTCGACCTAATTGACGCGGCAAGCTCGGCCAGCTTCTCTTCAGCAAATCGGGTCCTCGGTTGCTCGGGGTTGGGATCGATCAGATCAATGTCGATCTCGCGAACGCCCTGTTCGATCACAGGCGCCTTTTCTTCACCCATCAGGGCACTGAGGCCCCTGCCAAGCGGTTGTCTAGCCATGGCCAATGATCTCCTTTCCAAGTTGAATATAACTCTCAGCTCCACGCGAACGCGGATCGTACAACATTATCGGCTTTCCGAAACTTGGTGCTTCCGCAAGTCTGACGTTTCGCGGAATGACCGTCTCGAGGACCTGAGACCCGTAAAAATCGCGCAGATCCTTGGCGACCGCCGCCGACAGATTGGTCCGCTCGTCGAACATGGTCAGCAGAAGGCCCTCGATCGCGAGTTTAGGGTTAAGTTCCCTTCGCAGTCTGGCCAGTGTGTCGAAAAGCTCGGTGACCCCCTCGAGGGCATAATATTCGCACTGGATCGGCACGAGCAGTGAGTCCGCCGCCGTGAGGCCGTTGAGCGTGAGGATCCCGAGCGAAGGCGGGCAATCGATTATGATGTAATGAAAATACTCCCTGATACCGTTAAGGAGCTTTTTGAGTGCAAAATTACGGTCCTCCGCATCGACCAATTCGATCTCGGCACCCGCAAGATTCTTGTCCGACGGCAGAACCCACAAAAACGGGATCTCGGTCGGCAGGACCATTTCGCGGACCGGATCATTGGATGTCAGAGCATTGTAAAGCGATTTTCGCGAATTTCCGCGGGCAATGCCGGCACCCGAGGTGGCATTCGCCTGCGGATCGGCATCGACCAGCAGGACCTTTTTATCCTCAGCGGCCAATGCCGCCGCAAGATTTACCGCCGTCGTGGTCTTTCCGACACCGCCTTTTTGATTGGCTACCGCAATGATCTTACCCATATCTGGACAAACAAAAACAGGTTTCTAAGTTAGCATAGATACCTGCCGTAATCTAACATCTGCGATGTGGTACGTACCACAAACCGTTCACGGCGAACACTGTGGTACGTACCACAATCATGACTAAATGATCAGGCCGGGGTGCTGGTCGAGGCCTTTTGTGCGGTCAAATGCACTAAAACGGTGGAAATAGCGGTTGGTGTCAACCCCGCGATCTTGCGAACTTGGCCAAAATTTTGGGGTCGTGCCCGTTCCAGTCGTTCGACCATCTCGTGCGAAAGCCCGCTGATCGCGTCAAAACGGAATGCTTCAGGGACCTTCAACGCGTCGTGATGGTTAACGCGCTCGGTCGCCGCCTTTTGCTTTTGGATATAGCCGCTGTACAACGAATCCGCGAGCGCGGTTGAGAGCTCCGAGTCCTTGGCGGTTTCACCCTGGCCGTTCGGCAACAATCGGCGGATCAGTGAGTGGTCAACGCCCTGCCGCATCGCCAATTGAGCCAAAGTGAATGAATCGCCCAGATCCGCGCCCAATAGTTGGGAAATTCCGGCGTACTCGGGCGACGACCTTTTGAAACGGGTCTCATCCAGCAGATTCCGCAGCGAAGCGATGCGATCACGCCTGTCATTGAACCTATCCCAGTCGGCGTCATTGACCAGACCGGCCTCACGCCCTTTCGGCGAAAGGCGTTCGTCGGCATTATCGTGACGCAGCGTCAGTCTTGCCTCGGCCCTTGATGTAAATAGTCTGTAAGGCTCATCAACGCCGTGCCGGATCAGGTCGTCGGCCAAAACACCGATATATGCTTCTTCACGCCCCAAAACGAATGGCTTTCTCCCCTGGACCGAGAATGCCGCATTGATCCCTGCAAGCAATCCCTGACAGGCAGCCTCTTCATATCCCGTAGTACCGTTGATCTGACCCGCAAGAAACAGGCCGTCCATCCGCGTTGATTCCATCGTCGGCCTGAGCTCTCTCGGATCGACGAAATCATATTCGATCGCGTAGCCGGGACGGATGATATCAACATTCTGAAATCCTTCGATCATCCGCAGCAACTCAAGTTGAAGTTCCGACGGCATTGAGGTCGAAAATCCGTTGAGGTAAACCTCATTGGTATTGCGGCCCTCAGGCTCAAGGAACAATTGGTGGCGGTCCTTTTCCCCAAATTTTACAACCTTGTCTTCGATCGATGGGCAGTACCTCGGTCCGACTCCCTGGATCTGGCCGGAATACAGCGGAGAGCGATGCAGGTTATCCCGTATCGCATCGTGCACAGACCTGGTGGTGTAGCCAATGTGGCACTGGATCTGCGGTTGGTCGATTCGGTCGGTGGCAAACGAGAAAGGTACAGGGTCTTCGTCGGCCGGCTGCGGTTCAAATGCGTCCCAGTCTATCGTTCTGCCGTCAAGCCGCGGCGGCGTGCCGGTCTTGAGACGCCCGACCGGAAAGCCGAGCTGTTTGAGGCTCTCGGCCAGCTCGATCGACGCCGGTTCGCCAGCCCGTCCGGCGGTAAATGTACGTTCACCGGTATGTATCGTTCCATTGAGGAATGTACCCGTCGCAACCACCACCGACCGCGCCCCGAAACGACGCGTGTCCTGCATCTCAATACCTATAACTCTTTTATTTGCAACAATTAGGTCAACTGCAACACCTTGCCGCAGGTGCAGGTCCGGCGTTGCTTCGAGCACTCGGCGCATCTCGGTCCGATACAGGCTGCGGTCGGCCTGGGCTCTCGGCGATTGTACCGCCGGGCCGCGAGATCGATTCAGTAGCCGAAACTGTATGCCCGTCCGATCGATCACCCGCCCCATAATGCCTCCAAGGGCGTCTATCTCGCGTACCACGTGGCCTTTCGCGATGCCGCCGATCGCGGGATTGCACGACATCTGGCCGATGAGGTCGAGATTGATCGTCACAAGCGCCGTCCGCGCACCGAGGCGCGCGGACGCCGACGCCGCCTCACATCCGGCGTGTCCCGCACCAATAACGATCACATCGAAACTCTCGTCAAACATATAAGAAGACAACCCGGCCGTGTGGCCAAAATCACTATTTTAGAGCAACTAACACGATTTGCAACAAAAATCGACATCCGACGTCACGTGAACAAGTTCTGCCGGGCATTGATACTGTGGTTTTTTTCGCGGAAGACCGTGAATTCTCGCCAACAAATTTCGATGCCGGAACGGCATTACCCGCAATTTTTCCCGCAATTCCGTTTCGAACAAACGATTAACAAGCAATTACGGCCATTGTTGGGTCGATTTTGACGTCGGACCAAACCCATAAGGCCCGCCGCCGCGATATGAAAATGCCCGTCTGGCATCAGTTTTGCAGTTTTACGATAGAGCAACATGAAACCGGCACTTAAAAAACACTCGGCCCTCGAGATCGACGAAGGCCAGCATCTTTTGAGATCGTTCAATGGCGACCCGGCGGGGCCGACGTTAATAGTCGTCGGCAGCATCCATGGCAATGAGCCGGCCGGGGTTCTGGCACTCCGCCGGATCGCCGATGAACTCGATGGCCTCAGCAGCAAACTGCGCGGACGCGTCTATTTTCTTGCCGGAAATACAAGGGCGATCAATAAGGGGCTTCGCTTTATCGATCACGACCTCAATCGGGCCTGGACGCGACGCAATTTGTCGCCGAGAGGCTCCGAACACGTCGAAACGACCTCCGAGGGACACGAACTCCGCGAACTCGATAGCTTGATCGACAGCATTTTGGTCACCGCAAAGAGCGAGGTTTACATTATGGACCTCCACTCTACGTCAGCGACGGGCCAGCCTTTCGCGACGGTCGGCGACACGCTTCGCAACCGCAGCTTCGCCATGGGTTTCGGCGTTACGATACTGCTTGGCATCGAGGAACAGCTTGAGGGCACAATGCTGGAGCACTTCAACAACCTCGGCGCCGTCACACTTGGATTTGAGGGCGGATCGCACGATTCGCCCGAGACCGTCGAGAACCACCGTGCCCTTGTCTGGCTCGGCCTTGTCAACTCGGGGATACTGACTGCTGCCGACGTGCCTGATCTTAAGCAAATGGCGGCCCGACTTACCGCTACCAGTAAGGGAATGCGGATCGTCGAAGTGCGGCACCGCGAGGCAATACGCCCGGAAGACAATTTCGAAATGAATCCGGGATTTAATAATTTTGATCGGATCACCGAGGGACAAACGCTTGCAAAGAACAGGTCCGGTGAGATCAGAGCGGTCGAATCCGGAATGATCCTGATGCCGCTGTATCAAAAGCTCGGCGAGGACGGCTTTTTTATCGGCCGTTCCGTCGCCCCGTTCTGGCTTTGGCTCTCGGCTGTCATGCGCAGGCTGCGGGTTCAGAACATTCTCCGATATCTTCCCGGTGTGCGGGTCGATCCGGATGACAGCGAGACGCTTTACCTAAATACCGGACTGGCCCGATTTTTCCCGCTTCAGGTCAGTCACCTTCTCGGTTTCCGAAAGCGTCGCTTTCAGGACCGCGAGTTAGTGGTCAGCCGGCGACGATTCGATCTCTTTGGGCCGTTCACGAACAGGAGTTGAAAAAGATGGGCGAACACGACATCAAAACCGGTCACAGCGAAGAGCAAATGAGGGCGTTTACGCTTTCGGTTCTCAACGATCTCCAGGCCTTTGAATACATGTTTGACCAAGGGCATTTCTCCGATGACGTTCGACGCATCGGTTCCGAACAGGAGATGTTTCTGGTCGACTCGGCCCTGCGGCCCGCACCGCGATCGCTCGATGTGATAGCCGACGCGGGCGATCCGCGCCTGACGACCGAGATCGGACTTTTCAACCTGGAGGCCAATCTGACCCCGCGTGAATTCACGGGCGACTGTCTGGCTCTGATGGAATCTGAGTTAAACGAACTGCTTGCCTTAGTTCGCAACTCAATGAAGAAATTTGACGGCGGGGTCGTGCTCGCCGGGATATTGCCGACGATCCAGCAATCTGACCTGACGGTCAACAACCTTACACCTCACCCGCGATATCACGAGATCGACCGAATCGTGACCGAGCTCCACGGCGAAAACCGCGTCATTCACATCAAGGGCCTTGACGAGCTGCAGCTCACACTGCAGAACACGTACATCGAGTTTTGTAATACAAGCTTTCAGATCCATATGCAGATCGGCCCCAAGGACTTCGTGCGTTATTACAATTGGGCTCAGGCGATCTCTGCCCCCGTGCTGGCAGCCGCCGTAAATTCACCGTTGCTGCTCAACCATCGCCTGTGGCACGAAACGCGGATCGCCGTGTTCAAGCAATCGACCGACACACGCTCTTTGACCCATAAACAGCGTAATCAAAAGCCGAGGGTGAATTTCGGCGACGCCTGGGTCGACAAATCGATACTTGAGGTGCTCCGCGAAGACGCTGTGCGCTACAGGATATTGCTGACACAGGCGATCGAGGAAAACTCCCTCGAAGTGCTGGCAGGCGGCGGAGTTCCTGAATTAAAGGCCTGGCGACTGCACAACGGGACGATCTGGCGTTGGAACCGCCCGTGTTACGGAACGCTGAACGGCAAGCCCGGGCTGAGGATCGAGGCCCGATATCTGCCGGCCGGGCCGACCGTCATCGATCAAATGGCGAACGCCGCATTCTTCCTGGGACTGTTGACCGAGTTGCCCGAGGAGTTTGGCGACATTCGTGACCATATGTCCTTCGACGATGCCCGAACCAACTTTTACAATGCCGCCCGATATGGCCTCAAGGGCCAGATCCGCGGCCTCGACGGTCAAAGCCGGAGGATCGGCCGGATCATACTCGAGGAGCTCTTGCCGAGAGCCAGAAAGGGCCTAGCACGGGCCAATTGCGACCAAAAGGATATTGATCGGCTGCTCAACGTGATCGAGGGCCGGGTATTGAGCGAGAGGACCGGTGCACAGTGGATGCTCGATTCGTACGAGGCGATGGAACAAGGCGCAAAACCGAATGTGAAACTTCGAACCATCACAGCGGCGATGAAATCACATCAGGAGAATGACGATAAGCCAGCCCACGAATGGGAACTGGCGAGTATTCCGGCCGGTTCCGAGTGGATCGACAGTTATCGGACGGTCGAGCAATTCATGACGGTCGATCTATATACGGTTCGCCCCGAGGACATCGTCGATCTCGCTGCCAGCCTGATGCACTGGCGGCACGTCAGGCACGTTCCGGTCGAGGATGATTCGGGCAAACTTATCGGTCTGGTGTCCCACCGTGACCTGCTTGAGCTGATAGCTCAGGGCAAATGTTCGACCGGACAAACACTGGTCGTTGCAGATGTGATGCGAACCGACATAATCTCGGTAACGCCTGAGACCTCATCGATCGATGCTCTTCAGCTGATGCGCGAAAAGAATGTAGGGTGCCTGCCGGTGATCGATGACGGCAGATTGGTAGGTTTGATAACGACATATGACTTCCTCACGGTCTCGGCAAAGCTGCTTGAGGAAAGGCTGCACGCCGACAGGCCGCAGCCTGTTCAGGCCAAAACCATCGAAGCTTAGGCCCGTTTTGTTCGGAAAGTACGAATTCCAACCCGGCTTTACGCGCGAGAATTTACGCAGACAGGGGCGATTTGACACATTAGACTGCTTTTTTGATTGACGAAATCCCGCAAAATGGGCGATATTTGTTGCAATCGACCTAAACCCCATTTTGGAACGCTATTTGCAATTCTAGTTTCGGAGGGTCGATCATTTTCAGCCATTTTGAATACGACCTCAGTTCAGCGGACGTGGCCCGATACCGGGTTACGGTGAAAATATATGAAGGTCTTTCAAGACTTGCGGATCCAACATAAGTGTAAAGATTGCGGAATTCGGGGCGACGGGTTCTTTTGCGACCTGCCCGAATCTGATCTTCGACTTTTCGAATCAATAAAGGTAACCAAGGCATGCCCAAAAGGGACGATGCTATTCGTCGAGGGCCAGCCGGCGGCCGGCGTTTACCTGCTATGTCAGGGAAAGGTCAAAATATCGACGTGCTCACCGGACGGCAAGGTTATTATACTGGGCATTGCCGAACCGGGACAGATGATCGGACTTAGTTCCGTTATTAACGGGGTCGAGCACGAAACATCAGCAGAGACGCTCGAGATGTGCCAGGTCGATTTCATTAAGACCGACGATCTGATGCAGTTGATCCAAAACAATCCTCACGCTTGCCTGAACGCCGCCAAGCAGCTCAGCCGTGATTACCACACAGCGTATGTTCAGATCTGCGCACTGGGATTATCAGATTCGGTCACTGACAAGTTGGCAAAACTGTTTCTTAGCTGGAGCGGAAACGGAACCGGCGGAGACGGCCGCGTCCAACTCAAAAACTTTTTTACTCACGAGGAGATCGCCGAGATGATCGGCGCCTCGCGCGAAACGGTTACAAGGGCTCTCAGGTTCTTTAGGGAACGCGAACTCGTGACACTGAAGGGTTCGGATCTGATCATACACGACCGGCGACGGCTCCGGGCAGTGATCGGTACCCGCAGCGGTTATCGAACCGATATGTGACCTGCGTCACAATCGGTTGTGACGACCGTCCTATTTTGCAGATCGTGACTGTGACATATTCGCCCTCGGCAGCGTTGCCAGGGAGCACTTATGTCGTCCGGCATAAACTCGGGACATAGCTTTTTTGATTTTCCATTCTCCGGCTCGGAGTTTCTGGGCCACCTCTCCGCCTCAGACCGACAGGCCTTTGACTCGCTTCGCAGCCGCAGATACTTTTCCAAGGACGAAGAAATCTTTCATGTCGGGCAACCGCCTGAGTTTCTATACGTACTTCA
>JAIBCA010000059.1 GCA_019694345.1 Pyrinomonadaceae bacterium
AACTATCATCCCGACGATAAATACCGGGTTCACGCCGCGCTTTTTGCCTTCAGGTTTGAAAATGTCGTCCATATTCTGATTTTACCGCAGTGCGGGCAATTTACCACGCCGCGTCGGTGGCGTCCTTATTTAGACACCGGTTTTCGGCAAAATGTTCCGATAGGTTATCATTTTGGTCACAGGCGAAATAATGCCCGCGTCGAAACCCCAAAACCCGAAACTTCCGGCATATGTCGAGGCGGTGCTGCCCGTGCCGCTGCGGCGTTCGTTCACGTATTGCGTCCCCGAGGTAATGCGCGGGGCGATCAAACTCGGCGCTCGGCTAAAGGTGCCGTTCGGCAAGCGCGTCCTGACGGGCTACGCCGTAAAACTGCATGCCGAACTGCCGCCGGACATTGAGTTTGACGAATCGAAGATCAAAAACATCGTCGAGATCTCAGACGACGAACCGCTGATCACGCCCGAGATCTTGAAGCTGACACAGTGGACGGCCGATTATTACGCCAGTTTCTGGGGCGAGATGCTTAAGGCAAGCCTGCCGGCCGGCATCAACACTGAAAAGGTCAGGCCAAAACGCCGAAAGGCCGTGCGACTCAGCGCTTTATCGAAGTCCCTAACGCCTACGGAACCGCAACAACGTATCATCGATCTGCTTGAGGCGAGTGGCGGCGAGATGTTGTTTACGCAACTTTTGGAAAAAGCGGGCGTCGGCGCTTCGCCGATCAACACGCTGGCAAAACGCGGCATCGTTGAGGTCTATGTCGAAGACGTTCGTCGCGATCCGCTCGCCGGGGCGGCCTTCCCCGCTCGCGAAGACCTCACGCTGACCGGCGAACAGCAGGCCGCTCTCGATCAGATCACCGCGGCGATCGGCGACGACGGCAAGTTCAAGGCATTCCTGCTGCACGGCGTTACCGGCAGCGGCAAGACCGAGGTTTACATTCGCGCGATGCAGTTCGCGTTGGACGCCGGGCTTTCGGCGATGATGCTGGTGCCTGAGATCGCTCTGACGCCGGTTTTCTCGCGGCGACTGCGTTCGGTTTTCGGATCGGATGTCGCGATACTGCACTCGAACCTGAGCCAGGGCGAGCGTTATGACGAATGGCGGCGCATTCGCCGCGGCGACGCACGCATCGCGATCGGCACGCGCTCGGCGGTGTTCGCCCCGCTTGAAAACATTGGCCTCGTGATAGTCGACGAGGAACACGACCCGTCGTATCGCCAGCACGAATCGCCCTTTTATAATGCGCGCGACGTCGGCGTGATGCGGGCTCATCTTGCCGGTGCGGTCGTCGTGCTCGGGTCGGCGACGCCGGCGATGGAATCGTTTCACAACGCGCAGACGGGAAAATACACGTATCTGCATTTGCCCGACCGCATCGGCGGACGCGGGCTGGCGGCGGCCGAGCTCGTTGATATGCGTGACGTTTTCAAGCGTTTCGGCAAGGACGTCGCTCTGTCGCCTGAGCTGCTTGATGCCATCGCTGAGACCCATGCGAAAGGCGAACAGGTCATCATCCTGCTCAACCGCCGCGGCTTTTCTCAGTTCGTCCTGTGCCGCACCTGTGGCGAGACGCTCAAGTGCAAAAATTGCGACATCACGCTCACGTTTCACCGCGGTGATGGCAAGCTGCTCTGTCATTACTGCAACTACCGCGAAAAGGCCCCGCGCGTCTGCCCGCATTGTCAGAGCGAGTATCTCTACTTCGTCGGCGAAGGCACCGAGAATATCGCCGATCAGCTTGCAAAAAAGTTTCCTGCTATGCGCATCGCACGCGTTGACCGCGACACGATGGCTCACAAGGGCGAGATGGAGGACGTGCTGCTGCGATTTGCCGCGGGCAGCATCGATATGCTCGTCGGGACGCAAATGATCGCGAAAGGGCACGATTTTCCGAACGTCACGCTGGTCGGCGTCATTTCAGTCGATATCGGGCTCGGCCTGCCCGACCTGCGTAGTGCCGAACGGACGTTCCAACTCATCACACAGGTCGCGGGCCGCTCGGGCCGCGGTGAAAAGGCCGGCCGCGTGCTCATCCAGACCTATTACCCCGAGCACTACGCCCTGCGGCACGCCGTCCGGCAGGACTACGAGGGATTTTACGCCGAGGAGATAAAGTTCCGTCAGAGGCTCGGTTATCCGCCCTTTTTCGTGCTGGCGAGCATTATGATCAAGCACCGCGACCTCGCGTACGCTTCGCGGACCGCAAATATTCTTCGCCGCGAACTCGACGCCGCCAATTCCGCCCGGCACTGCCGCATTCTCGGCCCCGCACCTGCGTCGATCTCACGTTTGAAGAACGAATTCAGGCTCCAGGTCATCCTCAAGGGGTCGAGCCGTAAAGCTCTCCGCGATACGCTCCAGATCGCCCTCGCCAACGCAGAAAACGACGGAGCCGATATGCGATGCGTTTACGTCGAGATCGATCCGGTCAACCTGATGTAAGCGTGGCAAAATGCCGGTTGACTCGATTTTGGGTTAGGCATAGTATCAGTTCAGGAGCACGTTTTTTCACATATTTGCCGCCGCGGCCCGAATTGCCTGATTATGAAGGAATGCCCGAAATGCAGGACGATCTACACTGACGTGACCCTGAGTTTTTGTCTGTCTGACGGCACGCCGCTCGTCGCCGCGGAAGACGAGCAAGCGACCTTCGTCAGGCGTTCGGACGAGCCTATTCGCGTCGATATCGGCACGCCGTCGACCGCTCAATTTGCCGAACCTCCGCAGTTTACCCGGCCGTCGCCGCCGACTTCGTCCGGCGTTGTATTCAAGGTCCTTGTGGCTGCGGCCGTCGTACTCGTGCTGCTGCTGGCGGTGCTCGGCGTCGTCGGGACGCTTGTCTATTATAACGGTGTGGGCAAACAGGCGGCCGCCAACACGGTCGCCACGCCGACCCCGGCTCGTCTCGCGGGCCCGGCCGACACGCCGGCATCGACGCCGCTCGACCAGCATTTGCCGACCCCGACACCCTGGGTAGCGGCCGATGATCCGGACACGCCCGAGATCGATAAGGAAGCCCTCAAGGCAGAGGTGATCGAGGTTGAAAAAGAAGTGATCCGGGCTGCGATTCGCGGCGATACGGCATCGCTTGCCGAAAACCTGACGGACGATTTCGTCTCGATCGATCCCGACGGAAAGCGTTACAACAAAAAAGCGATGATCAACGAGATCAAAAACTCGACCTACGAGAGCTCGACACCATACTCATTCGGCAAGGTCGAGCTGATCAGTGCCGATGAAGACACGGTCGTGATCCGTTACATCCTGACGTTGTCGCCGCCGGCATCCGAACCGGACCGCACCCAATTGACCGAGACCTATGTCAATCAGGACGGCCGTTGGCGGTTAAAGGTGCAGAAGTCGGTGTTAAAATGACATTTCGGCACGGCGATGCAGGCTCCGAAATTGGTCGCGTTCGCGTCGTGAACGACCCCATTGATCAGGCTCAGCCGCGGCGGATGCCGATCGTCTCGCCGCCGCTAAAGCGTTGATATTTGCGTACGGCTCAACTACATTGATCGATAAAGGAGATCAGGAATTATGAAGGGATTACTTGCATTTGCGATACTCGCGGCCGTGATGTATGTCTGCGGCATCGGCGAAAAGACCGAAACGCCGACGGCGGCAAATACCGCACAGGCACCGGCCAAATCGACCCCGAAACCCGAATCGACGCCAAACAAACAGGCGATCATGGACGAGTTGATGAAGCTCGAAAAAGAGATTACCGAAGGGGCGATGAACGGCGACATCACTCTGCTTGCAAAATACACGACCGACGATTTTGAACTGACTGGCGTCGACGGCAAGATCCAGAACAAGAACGAAGCCCTCGCCGATGTCAAAAAGGAAAAGACCGTTAAAAGCGTCACGATCGCCGATCCCGAATTGCTGAGCTTTAGCGAAGACTCAGCCGTGCTCCGCTACACCCAGACCATCAAGCTCAAGACCGGCCAATCCGGCAAGGTCCGCGTCACCGATTCATTCGTCAAAAAGGACGGCAAATGGATGGTCAAGTCCGAACAGCAAACACTGCTGAAATAGTCCGGCAACCGCAATAAAAACAAGGGCTTCGCCTCATTGCCGGCGAAGCCCTATTTTTTCGTCCCCGTGTGTGGCTAGTTTACGGCCTTGGAACTCAGCTCCGATTCGCGCAGCTTGACCTGGGCATAGACCTCGGCGAGCGATAGCTTGCAGTGGATCGACTCGAGCGAGATGACATCGTCACGCTCATTGTAGATGCGGTAGATCCACTGTTTAGCGTTCTGACGGGCGTAGTGCTCGATCCGCATCTCGCTCTCATTGACGAGCAAACATTCCTTTATGCTCTCGACGGCCAGAAAGCCTTCGAGTTTTTGCGTACGGCCGGCGGTGTTTGCGGCACCCGCGAATATCTCGATCACTACGGCCGGATTTTGCAGGGCCTCCATAGTGCCATCGGCAAATACGGGTTCACCGGTGACAACAACGACATCGGGATAACACACCGACGATCGGCCGATCATCACCTGCATGTCGCTGGTGTACATCTCGCACGTACCACGGTTGATGCGGCTGCCGATGGCGATCGCAAAATTTGCCGCGATCAGGCTGTGCCATCGGTTGGCGGCCGGCTTGGTGGCGATTCGGCCGTCGAGATACTCGGTCTTGCCGACGAACGGCCGGTCGTTTGCCGGGAGGGTTTTGGATGATCTGTTGTTGGTCGGTTCGGGTGCGGTCTGGTTCATACTGCGATACTGCTCCTTTCAAAAAAATACTTCGAACGGGTCGGAAGAGTGGAATACAAAGACTGAAGACTTTGCGTGGGTTAATTTGTCTGCAAAAATAGTGTGACACATCGCTTAACGATCTATCAAGGAATTTCTAATGAAACTTAGCGAACTTGCCGAACAGACCGAAAGCACGATCGAGAGCGGCTCACCCGACCTCGAGATCACGTCAACCGCCGGACTCAGCCTCGCCGGCCCGGGCGATGTAACATTCCTGGCAAATCCCAAATACACGCCGCAGTTGGCCGAAACACGCGCCGGTGCGGTGTTTTTGAACGAGAAAACGCCGATCGACCGTATGGACATTGCCGTGCTTCGAGCCAAGGACGCATATGTCGCTTATACGCTGGCGATGCGCATATTCTTTCCGCAGCCGGAACTCAGGCCGTTCATTCATCCGGCGGCCGTGATCGATCCTTCCGCTTCGGTTGCAGACGATGTCGAGATACACGCTAATGCCGTCGTCGGCCCGAACTGTGTGATTGCCGCCGGTGTCCGGTTGATGCCGAACGTGACGATCTATCAAGGGGTCAAAATTGGCGAAGGATCGACCATTCACTCGAACACCTCGGTTCGCGAAAATTGTGAGATCGGCCGCAACTGCATCATACACAACAATTCGACGATCGGTTCCGATGGCTTTGGTTACGCCCGCACGCCGGACAAAAAATGGCTCAAGATACCCCAGACCGGCCGCGTCGTGCTCGAGGACGACGTTGAGATCGGCGCAAACTCGGCCATCGACTGTGCTTCGGTCGGCGAAACGCGTATTAAGTGCGGTGCCAAGATCGACAATCTCGTCCAGATCGGGCATTCGTGCACCGTCGACGAAGACGCCCTGATATGCTCGCAAACAGGACTCGCCGGTTCGTCGCATATCGGCAAACGCGTTATCCTGACCGGCCAAGTCGGCATTGCCGGCCACCTCTCGATCGGTGACGACGCAGTCTTCACGGCAAAATCCGGCATCTCGCATGATGTTGAACCGGGCAAGGTAATGTCAGGGATACCGGCCTTTGACAATCGCGACTGGCTGCGATCGACGGCCGCATTTCGACGATTGGGCGAGTTCGTGCAAAGAATAAAACGGATCGAAAAACACCTGGGATTAAAATGAAAAAGGGCTGCCCGTTAGACAGCCCTGTTCCATAGTACTGCAAAGTTACGAATCTAGCTTTCGGGACAACCCTGAGGTGCCTCGACATCCGGAGTACAGTTTGAACCTGATTGCCCTGAGCCGCATCCCATCGTACAAGCAACGCATTTCAATGACGGAGAGTTGTTGTTACACGAAACGCAAAACATACCTTAAGGACAATCCATTCCCCCGGGTTCGCACGAACCGGTAAACCACTGACAATCGTTTAGGTTGTTCGTATTTGAACATCTTATCGCTTTAGCCAAGACCGCAGTCATCGGTGTGTCACGAATTGGAAGATAAACGCTGAACAGCTTCCCTGTTGTGTCAAAACCAGCAACGTCTATTCGTACGGCAGATGCCGTAACTGGAACACGAGCGATCAATTCAGGTTGACTAAAAATACCAATAGCATTTCTTAAAGGCATAATTTGTTTGGGCGACGAAATTGTACTTTTATTCCCAACCTCAGTTAAAATGGTTCTTCCGTTGAGCGGCCTTTCTACACTCAAGGGTTGAACACTAAAAATTAGTGCAGGAAGTTCCGGTAGATCTTGTCCTGCTGCAAGAGAAAGATCGACCAAAACTCCTACTTGTTTGTAGCGAACAACTGAAAAACCGATCCCTAAATGACCGTCGCTAATTTCTACCTTTCCCGCTACCGCCCTTCGCTCGAGCCATTGTTTGTATGCCGCCTCAGAAGGCTTTATGTCCTGTGCAGCGCTTTGTTGAGACATTACGGACATTGCCACAAACATCGCAACAATAAAACTGACCGCTGACTTCATATTTACTCCCTTTCGTGGAAGACCACGACAATTAAATTAAGTTTTTTGAATTTTGAGAGATGACCTGATGGTCTATTAGGGTTATAGCACTGGAAATTTCACACTGTCAATATTTTTCTTAGCGGCAGTTTCATGACCGCTGATGCGCCACCTTGCACGTCGTCCATCCGGGCACGATAATATTCCCTGTGTTGCCGTTGAGAACGCCGACGACGCCCGAAAAGCTATGCAGAAAAAAGAAAAGATCATCATCGCCCTCTGCGTCATCGCGACGGCCGCGGCGGGCATTTTGCATTACTCTCACGCCAACGCCGTGCTTGCTTTCGGCGTGACGGCTGCCGCACTCGCCCTTTTGGCCGTCATCGTCGGCGACGCCACCGAGCAGCTTGGCAGTCGTTTGGGTCCCGGAGCGACCGGCGTTCTACAGTCCGGGCTCGGCAACCTGCCCGAACTTTTCGTATGTATCTTCGCCCTTCGAGCCGGTCTCGACCAGGTCGTCCAGGCGGCACTGATCGGCTCGATACTTGGCAATTCGGTGCTCGTGCTCGGCTTGGCGCTCTTTTTTGGCGGACTCAAGAACGGCACGCAGCGATTTAACTCTGAGCCGCCGAAGATGATCGTCACGCTTATGCTCCTTGCCTCCGCGGTGCTCGTCATTCCGACGCTCGCCAAGGAACTGCACACGCCCGCCGAGTCACACATTTTGAGCCTGGACATCGTGCTCGCCGTGATCTTGTTGGTCCTGCTTGCCGCCAATATCTATTTTTCGGTCAAGGGCGACCCTGCAGTGGCTATGCAAACCGCCGAGAGCGGCCACGCCGAGTGGTCGATGAAATTGACGATCATCGTCCTCGCCGGAGCCGGTTTCGGAGCGGCTTTCGTTTCAGACTGGTTTGTAGAGGCCCTGCAGCCGGCGATGGCCAGCCTTGGCATCTCTGAGGCATTTGCCGGTCTGGTCGTAGTCGCGGTTGCCGGAAATGCCATCGAAAATCTCATCGGGATCCAGCTCGCTTGGCGAAATCAGGCCGATTACGCCATCAGCGTTATTCAGAACAGCTCGCTGCAGATCGCACTTGGGCTTTTCCCGGTGCTCGTGCTGCTTTCATATTTTCTGGGCGGAGCGATATTGACTTTTGTGCTGTCGCCGATGCTTGTAGCCGTGCTCCTTTTGGCGGTCATCGTCAGTGCCTTTATCGTCTATGACGGTGAGTCGATCTGGCTGGAAGGACTCGCCCTGATCGGACTCTATGCCATTATCGCGTCGGCATTCTGGTGGGGCTAGGCCTCGAATACCGGGAGTTTTATTTTTATGACAGAAAAAATAGTTTCAGACAGCGGTTACGATATCACTCCACTCGACGCCGAGACCGTCGAGCGGCTGGCACAGAGCCTGAACGCCGAGGAAAACCGCATTTTGCTCAACCACGGCACCGAACCGGCGTTTTGCGGCACCTTGCTCGACAATAAGCTCGAGGGCGTTTACGCTTGCCGCCTTTGCGGGCTGCCGCTATTCGATTCGGCAAAGAAATTCAACTCGGGTACGGGCTGGCCATCGTTCTACGCTCCTTTCGACAAGGACCATCTCTCGAATATCGAAGACAATTCCTACGGTATGCGCCGCATCGAGATCCGCTGTGCACGCTGCGGCGGCCACCAGGGCCACGTTTTCCCCGATGGCCCGCCGCCGACATACCAACGCTATTGTCTGAACTCAGCCTCGCTCGAGTTTTTTGACAGTGGCGACGCGATCCCCCAAAAGCAATAGAAAAAAGCAGGTCGATAATACTCGGCCTGCTTTCCATTTTTTTTGGTTCAGTTCAGTTTCACTTTCGGTCCTTAAAACTGTCGAACAGCCTCGTGTGACGGCTCGTCAGCGGGATCAGGCGGCCGGCGATGAACATCTGCTTGATGTTGGTTCGCGGTTCGAGGATATCGCCATCGGTAACGACGATGTTTGCAACTTTGCCGACCTCGATCGACCCGAGTTTGTCGCCAAGGCCGAGGATCTGTGCCGGATACATCGTAACGGCCTTGAGTGCGTCTTCCTTCGAAAGGCCATACGCTGATGCGAGTCCCGCGTGGTACGGCAGGTCACGGACCTCGGCTCCGCCTTCACCGGTCGAAATGCAGTATCTGATGCCCGCGGCCTGCATTTTCGCAGGTGCCTCGAACAGAAGGTCGTATGCGTCATCGTCACGGACCGGCAGATTGTAGATGTTCGTGAAAACGACCGCGATGTTGTTCTTTTTCAGATCATCTGCCGCCTTCCAGGCCTCCTGGCCACCGACAATGATCCCTTTGAGCTTCATTTCACCGACAAATTTGGCGACGCTGCGGATATCGCGTTCGCGTTCGGCGGTAAATATTACGGGCTTTTCGCCGCGGATGAACGGTGCCATCGCCTCGAGACGTATATCAAACGCCGGGTACGGCAACGTTGAGTCCTTGGCGTAGGCGTCCTTCGCCCGCAGGTAGTTTTCGGCTGAGCGAAAAAGCTTTTTGAGCTCGTCGATCTGGGAATCGCGCCGTTTCACCGCCTCGGAGAACTCGACCGGCGGGCCGCCGCCAAAGCCTCCGCCGAAACCGCCGCCCGTCGAGATACGCGGGAAATTGATGACCAGGCCGAACTCGCGGATGACGGCCATCTCGTCCTGTGTCGAACCGTTCAGGTTAACGACCGCAGCCTGGCCCGCGATCAATCCGCCGGTCGGATACGACATCACTGTAGTGATGCCGTTGACGCGTGTCACATTTACGTGCGACGAGTGCGGGTTAATGCCCTTAATGGCCTTGGCGTTGGCGTTCATTGAACCCGTCTCTGACACATCGACCGAGGCATTGACGCCCTGTCCGATCTCGGCCAGGCCGACGTTGGTCGCCGCATCGATCATTCCCGGAAACACGCTGAGCCCCTTGCCGTCGATCTTTTCGGCGCCCGCGGGAATTGTCACGTTCGGTCCAACAGCGGCGATCTTACCGTTTTGGATGACGACCGTCCCGCTGTCGATCGTCGCTCCCGATACGGTGACGATCCTCGCACCAACGATCGCGAATGTACCCGCTCGGCCGGTCTGATTTTGTTCCGAACCGTCATTCTGAGCGAAAACAGCTGCACCCAAGAGCAGAATTGAACCGCAGAACCGTAAACATGCCGAGAAATAACTGTTCATTTTAGCCACCCGATCCACTACCTTTGCCTTCATTATCGGTTACCTCCGTCGGCCTGATCGGCTTCATCGCGGTCCTTAACACGCTTTTCACTCGGAATTCTAGGCGACGTACCGCCGCCGCCTGACGGTGCCTTATTGACATCGAGTTTTTCCAAAGCATCGCGTTCGGCGGCCATCGCCCGCCGCATATCAGCATCTTTTGCCCGGTCAAAGAGCACTTCGCCCTCGACCATCGTCATTTCGACCCGCGAATAGACACTGAACGGATGTGCATTCCAGATCACGATATCAGCGTCCTTGCCTACCTCGATCGACCCGGTTCGTTTATCGATACCGAGTTGCTTGGCCGGATTTATCGTGATCATCTTGAATGCGTCCTCTTCGGGCACGCCGCCATATTTCATCACCTTGGCCGCATCCAGATTGAGCCGACGCATCCGCTCGTCCGAGTCAGAGTTGATCGACACGTTCACACCGTTCTTCCAGAGAATGTAGGCGTTGTACGGAATGGCGTCGTAGGCCTCGAGTTTGTAACTCCAACTGTCGGTGAATATCGATACGCCGGTGCCGCGTTTGGCGATCTCGGGAGCGATCTTGTACGCCTCTAGCCCGTGCTGAAGCGTCGCGACCCTAAAGCCAAATTCGTCTGCGAGCAGCAGCAGATTAAGGTGCTCGTCCGAGCGGTACCCATGCGCGTGCACGAGGCGTTTGCCATCAAGGATCTCGACCAGAGGTTCGAGTTCCAGGTCCTTTCGCGGCGGCACCTTGGCCTTGCCCGCTCTGAAGTCGGCCCACGCCTGCTTGTAGTCTCTCGCCCGCAAAAAAGCGTCACGCATCGTTTCGACGACGCCCATTCGGGTCCGCGGATATCGCACGGTCGAGCCTGGAGCGGCAAATGATGTCGAACGTTTGACGTTCTCGCCCATCGCAAATTTGATCCCCGGCGGTGCATCCGCGATCGGGTAATCTTCGACGGGATGGCCCCATTTGAACTTGACCGTCGTGTTTTGCCCGCCGATCGAGTTTGCCGAACCGTGCAGCAGATTTGCCGCGGTCACGCCGCCTGCCAAAGCACGATAGATCGTGATATCCGTCGGATTAAGGACGTCGCGGGTCCGCGTCATCGAAGTGACCGAATAGACACCCTCGTTGATCGCGTCAAGCATCGAGTGCGAGTGGCAATCAATGATGCCCGGCGTCACGTACTTGCCCGTGGCGTCGATCACACGAGCACCGGCCGGAGCAGCGATGTTCTTGCCGATCTTTGCGATCTTACCGTTCTGGATCAGGATAT
>JAIBCA010000089.1 GCA_019694345.1 Pyrinomonadaceae bacterium
TGTCGCAAACTTATATTAACCAACTGAAAGATCATATCGGCGAATCGGTCACGCTCAAGGGCTGGCTCTATAACAAGCGTTCGAGCGGAAAGCTCGTGTTTTTGCAGCTCAGAGACGGCACGGGCATCGTCCAGTGTGTTGTTTTTAAGCCGAATGATGAGGCGTTGTATGATCTGGCCGATTCGATCGGGCAGGAATCTTCGATCATCGTCACGGGAACCGTAAAGGAAGATACGCGTTCGTCGATCGGCGTTGAGCTGGACGTGACGGCCCTCGAAGTGCTGCAGAACACGCACGATTATCCGATCACGCCGAAGGAACACGGCACGGAATTCCTGATGGACAACCGCCATTTGTGGATACGTTCAAAAAAACAGCACGCCGTGCTCAAGATCAGGCACACGGTTATCAAGGCAACGCGTGATTATTTTGATGGGCAAGGATTCACGCTGGCCGACACGCCGATATTCACTCCCGCGGCCTGCGAAGGCACGACGACTTTGTTCGAGGTGGATTATTTCGGCGACGACAAGGCGTATTTGACGCAGAGCGGCCAGCTTTATAACGAAGCGACGGCGGCGGCTTTTGGTAAGTCGTACGCATTCGGGCCGACGTTCCGTGCGGAGAAATCGAAGACGCGGCGGCATCTGACGGAGTTTTGGATGGTCGAGCCCGAGGTTGCCTTCGCCGGTTACGAAGACATGATGGACCTCGCCGAAGGGCTGATATTGTTCATCCGCGACCGCGTGCTTGCCGACAGACAAGAGGAGCTGAAGACGCTCGAACGCGACGTTTCCGTGCTCGAAGGCATCAAAGCCGGATTCCCGCGTTGCCACTATGACGACGCCGTCAAGATTCTGCAGGAAGGCCACGCGAAGGGCGAACTCGAGAACAATTTCGAATGGGGCGGCGATTTTGGCGCTCCTGACGAGACGTATCTCTCCAATCATTTTGGCCAGCCGGTTTTCGTCCACCATTTCCCTGCCACGATAAAAGGTTTCTATTTCGAAGTCGATAAAGACGATCCGAAATATGCTCTGGGAATAGACCTGCTTGCGCCCGAAGGCTACGGCGAGATCATCGGCGGCGGAGAGAGAGCTTCGTCGCTTGAGTATCTCGAGGAACAACTCAAGCACCACGATCTGCCGCAGGAAGTTTTCGAATGGTACCTAGATCTTCGCCGCTACGGCAGCGTCCCGCACGCCGGCTTCGGCATGGGCATCGAACGCTGCACCGCATGGATGGCCGGCATCGAACACGTCCGCGAGACAATTCCATTCCCGAGGATGCTGTATAGGCTGAAGCCTTAGAATATGACTAAGAAAAGAGTACGATGGAATACGCCGTTTACCGATTCTAGATTTCCGTCCGCTACCATAATTACGGGCCCGAATGAGCCTAGTTACACTGTTGAGGTTGTTGTTGCTCCGTCAGGGATTGATTCGTATCCAAAATACGTAGTTGATTTCGGGAACGTTATTGCTTATTCCTGCATGGAAGAAATGCACTTCCCCGAAAGAGATATTTTGGAAGCCGAATGTGCGGAGACAGATTTGTCAGCCTATGAACTTCTTGATTCAACTTGGGTAGAATCCTATCGGAAAGGAGAGTACTTTCTTTTCAACACGGACGGAGAAGAATCAGAGCAACTTCGTCACTATATGATCGTGGGCGGAGATAATATCGTTGAGGTTATCACCAAGAATACCCCTCAAATTCGAACTGTCGAAGACGCGAAGGTCGAAGCGAGAGCTTACGTAATTTAGCTTTGATAAAGAGACGGTTAGTAGAAAGTCGCAACTACTAATCCTCAAAAATGATCCAGCCGATCTCGCCGTCTTTGTTCATGCGGAAGTGGTAATACACGGTTTTGTTTGCGAGGACCATTTTGAATCTGTGGAACTCGGTTGCGGCCGGGTCGAGTATGAAGTGGTTTTCACCGATCTTCTCGGAGCCGAGATAGGAGAACGATCTCGCTTGCTTGAGGTTGTCGGCAAGCTGAATGCGGAAAGCATCGCTCATCTTGGCCGCGAAGTTTGCCGATAGCTCTGCCGGAACCTTTTTCGCTGCGATGTCTTTCAATATCTGCAGCGAACGATCTCTGCGAGCGGTGTCGTTTACTTCTTTCAGGCCGCCGACATAGCTGCCGGGAATGTAGTGGTTGAATACGCGCTTGGCGATGTATTCCGCGCCAAAGCCGCCGTCTTCTAGGTTGCCAATGACGGCGACGGTGAGTTTGTCTTTCGGAAAATAGTAAACCATGCTCCCGAAACCGCCGACGGTCGATCCTGCGTGAAAGATAAACTTGTTGCCGTTGAATGTATTGGTGAAAAATGCGAAGCCATGAGGAACGCTTCGGCCGTCGTTGATCTTGGCGGGCTTGAGCATTTCTGCTAGGCTTGTTTGGCTGACGACGCGGCCGGTTAGGACGGCTTCCCACCATTTCGCGAGATCGGTGGAACTCGCGAGCATTCCGCCGCTGGGTGCGATAACCTTGGGGCGGAAAGGTTCGCCATTTTTCAGAACGTCAACTCGCAAGACATAGCCCGACGCGCGAAATGGCACAACGTCTTCCTGATGTTTGAAACGAATCGACGGCAGAGCGAGACGCTTGAGGATGCGCTCGGTGACGAAATCTTCGTACGACTTACCGCTCGCTCTTTCGACGATGATGCCGACGAGCGGCAGGTTTGTATTCGAATAGAGCCAGTTGTCTTTCGGAGCAAAAGTTAGCGGGAAAGATCTCACCAGATCGATGAATTCCTCGGCAGTGTATTCGCGGCGGTATGAGAATTCCTTGATCTCCGTCCAGTCTTTCAGGCCCGAAGTGTGATTAAGCAGATCGCGGATCATTATCGTCCGCCACGTGGTGGGAGCGTTCGCAGGCAGATATTGCAAGATCGGGTCGTCGAGCCGCAGCTTGCCGTCTTCGACAAGGAGCATGATAGCTTCCGAAGCAAACTGCTTAGAGATCGAGCCGATCTCGTAAACCGAATCACGGCTTGCGGGCGTTCGAGATTCAAGATCCGCAAAACCGTAGCTGCTCTCTCGAACGACTTTGCCATCGCGTAATACCGTGAACGAAAGCCCGGGAATCTTACGAGCAGCCGTTACGCCTCGTACAAACTCGTCGAGCGAATCTGCGTGAACCGCCATCGTGCTAACGACGAACCACAAAGCGAGGAACAGCGTAGATCTAGCTTTCATATTGACCATGGTAAATGTCATTATAACTAAGAAAGCCGTCGTATACGGCAAAGGTTTAGTTAGAATTACTTATAGTTGGCTCGATAACTCAAATCGCGAGAACGTCGCGCGAGTTCCAGCGTTAAGAGGAAGTATGAAAGCAAGATTATTCATCGTGACCATCATTGTTGCAGGATTGTTCGTAACATCCCTCACCGCACAGACGGATGACCAAGCGTCACCATCTGAGAAGAATCCAAAGGCTGTAGAACTGATCAAACAAGCTATACTTTTGGAAGACTCAATGCAGTTTGCCCGAGCGATCGCGAAGTATGAGGAAGTCCTTAAGCTTGAACCGAAAGATTTCGCTGCAATGACCACTATTGCTGGTCTCTACGGCAAGATGCAAATGCCCAAGGAAGAAGTATCTTGGGCAAAGAAGGCTATTGATACGAATCCGAAGTTCTATCAAGCTCACATTAACCACGGGAACGGGCTTGCAATGCAGGGGCTGTTTTCTGATGCTCTTAAGTCGTATGATACCGCCGCAAAACTCGCGCCAACGAATCCGCTGCCAGTCTATTCTATGGGTGTAGTCGCAGAGGAACAGCGGGACCTTCCCAAGGCTCTTGCATATTACAAGAGGTCTATCGAACTCGATCCGAAGTTTGAGGATGGACTGTTTAGCGCCGCAGCAATGCACGCGAACTTGAAACAGTTCGCCGAGGCAAAGGCTCTGCTGAAGAAACTTCTGGAAATGAATCCTAATGACGAAGATGCAAAGCAGATGCTTGCCCAGATTGAGCGGGAGAAGCAATAGTCGGATATGTCAATTTACTCCGCGACAGTCAAATGGAAATCAGACTCTCCCGAGACTTTCACCAAGAACCGCTACACTCGCGGCCACACTTGGGAATTTGACGGCGGCGTGAATGTTCCGGCGTCGAGTTCGCCGCAGGTTGTGCCGAGGTTCTCGGTTGAGGCGGCGGTTGATCCTGAGGAAGCTTTGGTTGCTTCGGCGTCTTCGTGTCATATGCTGACGTTTCTTTATCTTGCCGCAAAAGATGGTTTTAATGTTGCGAGTTATACAGACAATGCCGTTGGCGTAATGGAAAAGCGTGAGGATGGGCGGCAGTGGTTGGCGACAATTACTTTGGACCCGCAGATCGTCTGGATCGACGGCGAACCATCGGCCGAACAACTCGCCGAGCTTCACCACAACGCACATAAAGAATGTTATATTGCTAATAGCATCAAATCAGAGATCAAGATCAAGGGAATTATCGGAGGGGACGATGACTAGGAAACTCACATTTCGGCGTTACATCTTTGCGGCTGCGATCACGTTGGCCGCATTTTCTTTGTTGAATGGGCAGACTCTCGTTAAGAGTGAGCTCAACGGAACGCTAACATCTAGCGAAATGAATGCGCTGATCGCCAAAGCATTTCCTGACGGCTCGGTTTCGCAAACTACGTCGATCGTAGAACTTCATAAGGTCACCTACACTTCTGTCGATGTGAACAACAAAAAGGTGAACCTCACGGGTCTAGTTGCCGTGCCTGTCGGCGGTGCTCCGAAAGGCCTTGTTGTCTATTGTCACGGCACGACAGTCGATCGCGGACGTTCTCCATCGAAGTACAAAGGCAAAGGCGAAGCTCCTGAGACAGTCGAAGCAATTGCGGCGTTCGCCGGCGGCGGTTACGCGGTCGTGTTGCCGGATTATTTGGGGCTTGGTGATCAAAAAGGGGCACATCCTTATCCTTTTGCGAAGATAAATGCGGCTTCGGGACGCGACATTATTTCGGCGGCGAGGTCGTTTGCTAAGCAAAAGAACTACAAAATTGGTCGCGAACTCTTCATCACCGGTTACAGCGAAGGCGGAGCGGTTGCGATGGCTTTGACGCAGCTTTTGCAGTCGTACATGAACGAACAATATCAGGTCACTAAGAGCGCACCGCTCAGCGGGCCATACGATCTGTCGGGCGTAACTCGTAACTTCATCCTTACGGAAACGAACGAGCAGACGGGATTTGTTCTCAGGCTCTACTTGATGTCTTACGTCACCAATTTCGTGAACAAGGAGAAAGGCATCAAGCTCAACACGTTCTACAAAACCGCGCTCGCGAACGCGCTTGGACTTAATTACCGACTCAATCCGACTGACGAGGGCGTGATAAAGAATATTGGTCTCACGACAATGCTGATGAGGGCCGATAATAAGCTGTCGAACGTGTTGCAGCCTGCGTTTTACAAGCAAATCAAAGAAGGAAACTCGTCGAATATCGTGGTCAGGATGTTCAAAGAGAATGATGTGTACAACTGGTCGCCTCGCGTGCCGATGATGATGGTTGCGGTGGACAAAGATTTTGTCGTGAGCCCTGAGAATACGACGAAAACGTACGAAACAATGCGTCGCAGAGGCGTGTCGCCGTCAATGTTGAAGACCGTTATGCTTCCCGACACGTTCAATCACCTTACCGGCATCGCTCCTGCTCTTTCGAAGAGCCGCGCGTTCTTTGATGGAGGCTTTGGGGCGGTTCCGGAGGCGAAATGAGACGTGTCGAACGCATAATTACGGCCTCTGAATCGGTTTTGCCGGGCGAATTTGTGGTTCGTCGGGCATTGCCGAGGCGTGAGTTGCGGCGTGTTGGTGGTTTTGTGTTTGTGGATCACTTTGATGAGGCGAATGTCAGCCCTGAAAAGTTCGATGTGCCGCCTCATCCGCATATCGGGCTGCAGACTGTGTCGTATTTGTTCGAAGGCGAGATCTTGCACCGCGATAGTTTGGATTACGAACAGCTTATTTCGCCCGGCGACGTCAATTTGATGACCTCGGGACGCGGCATTACGCATTCGGAACAGGTTGCGATAACGCAAGAACGGCTTCACGGGCTGCAAATATGGATCGGTTTGCCGCATGACAAGAGGATAATGGAACCTGCGTTCGCGAGTTTTCCTAGTGAGGGCTTCCCTGTTGTTAATTACGGCGAAACTAGCGTCAAAGTCATCTTCGGCGAGCTTGAGCGAAGCATTTCGCCGATCAAAACACATCAGAAATTGGTCTATTTCGACATCAATTCGCCGAATGGAGGCGATGTGACGCTTCCTTGCGACGAAAATGACGAACTTGCCATCTATGTAACCGATGGCGAGGTCGTTGTTGACGGTCAAACTGCCAAAAGATTCGATCTAGTGCAGCTTTCGGCGGGAAATGCGGTTGAAATCAGCCTTGCGAACGCCTCTAGATGCGTTTTAGTCGGCGGCGAAACGCTTCCTGAGCCGACGGTTATATATTGGAACTTCATCGCTGATTCGATGGACGAGGCAAAACAGGCGATGAGCGACTGGGAAGACGGAAAGTTCCCCAAGGTCAGCAAATATCAGAAGATCGTATGAAAATTTACGACGAGTGGACGTATCACCGGACCAAACTTTACGACAAACAACGCATGCGTTGGCATTTTGTCACGCGATATTTTCACGTCGAAGACGGCGAGATCGAGCCGCGTGAGCTTTATTTTAGAAATGACGACGAAACCGAGTACGGCATGGTCCGTTACGACAACATAAAATCGTTCCCATACCGCGATTGGAACTTCCTAAAGAACAAAATACTCACAGATCCGGCGTTCCGAAGGCCACTGCTAGACGAAGAAACTCGATCGGTTTGGAGAAAGAAGTGGCGATAACCGAAAACACCGTCGAAGTAGAAGATCTAGACGCCGCGATCGAAGAATATCGTGCCAAAGGCTGGCGTTTGGACATGATCTTTCCTGCTGATTCGCCGCGCGAGGCAATAATGTCGGCGGGCGGTGGTTCACAGACGGTGAAGTTGCAAAAGCCCGCGCGTGAGCAAGGGCGTAATACGGACGTTGAGGGTTACGCCCTTGCTGACGCGCGGGCTTCCGCATCCGAAATTGCCTCGAACTGGTCCGCCGGACGTGCCGGGATGATGTATCGCGATCTTATTCCGGGCAGAGTTGACGGAAAGGTGATCGCCTCGCACATTAAACTGCTCGAAGACGGGCCGGTTGCCGATTATGTTCATTATCACAAGGTCGAATTTCAGATGATCTACTGCCTAAAAGGCCGTATCGAGGTCGTTTACGAAGATCAAGGCCCGCCATTTTGGCTCGAACCCGGCGATTGCGTCGTCCAACCGCCCGAGATTCGCCATCGCGTGCTCTTTGCCGAAGGTAACGCAGAGGTTTTAGAACTAACCATGCCCGCCGAACACGAAACGTGGATCGATCACGAGCTGGAACTGCCAAATAGCACCGTAAACAAAGCCAGAATGTTCAACGGGCAGAGATTTTCCCTCACCAAGGCTCCAATTTAGGCACTAAACGAGATAATCAGATAAATGAAGGCGTTCATTTCCAAAATGAACGTGTCCATTAGCGTAATGACGGGCTTCATTTCCAAAATGAACGTGTCCATCAGCGAAATGAAGGGCTTCATTTTCCAAATGAAGGCGTCCATTAGTCCAATGTTGGCGAATTTAGAGTTAAAGTTGTTGATCTTAGAGTTAGTGAACGTGTTCTAAGAACCTTAGAACGCGATTTTAGAGTCTTAGAACGCGATTTTAGAGTCTTAGAACGCGATCTAAGAACCTTAGAACGCGATTTTAGAGTTAGTGAATGCGTTCTAAGAATCTTAGACAGCGATCTTAGAACCTTAAAACGCGTTCGAAGGCTAAAATTCGAGCCGAGATTTGGCTTTTTGCCTCAATTCACGCAGTTTAGCGACGAATTCACGCTGATTCAGTTCGATCGCACCGTTTTGGACGGCGATCTCGCGGCCTTCGGCGGTCAGATCGAAGTGTGGAGAGCTTTTGGGCTGGTACCATTCGCGTTTCATACCTAAATTGACCGCGAATTCGATCAATTCTTCAACAGAATCACCGATCAAATGGCAAGACGGGCCGTGTCGCCAGCCATAATCGCGTAGGTTGTCGACGTAAACGGGCATCAGTTAACAGTTAATAGTGAACAGTGAACAGTGACAAGATGAAATATCACCGCCGATTTTCCTTTTTCACTGTTCACTATTCGTTGTTCACTTTCTTTTCGCTGTTTCCGTACCAAATTTGGTCGAACCTTGGCCGCCCCATTTGCCGTCGAGCGTTCCGTCGGCCTTTACGTCATAACCGACGAACGAACATTGTTTGCCGCCGAAACCGACAGCGACAAATTCGCCGGCGCGAATACCAAAACCGGAGAACTGAGAGCCTGCGTCCCAATTAAATCTGTAGCCTTCGCCCTCTTTTTTGACGTCCAGCTTACCTTTGTAGGATTTGCCCTCGGGATTTTTGCCTTCGATATCGTAAGAACCCTCGAGATCGGTGCCGCTGGTGCGTTTCGCAGACTCGGTTTCCATTGTATTTGTGCCCCAGTAGCCGACCTTGCCGTTCATTGAGCCGTCCGCAGCGATCTTGTAGAGCACAACGCCGCAACCTTTGCCGTCCGGGCCGTCGGTGTAGGACACCGCAACTTCGCCATCCATCAATACACCGACGCCGTCATAACTGCTCTTTCCTGATACCCAGGAAAACTGGTAAACATCGTCCCGCTTCGTAACGGTTAGCTCGGCTTTGTACTCGCCGCCGCCGTCCGGATTTGTTCCGACAGCATCATATTTGCCGGCAATGTCAACATTTTTCGATGGCGCGGGGGGTGAGGTCGGCGAGGGCGTGCCAGAATTGGTGTTGATAGCCACCGGCTTATTCGACGGGGATTCGGTCGAGTTGGTGCCGACACTAAAACTGCATGCACCGCCAATGAGGGACACGACCAGGACCAAACCAACGGCCGCAAAGATAGTACGGGTTTTATTCATAATATTCTCCATTGATCATTGGGTTAAGAAATTGGATCGGTCACGATTCTAAACGAGTGCCGCGTTGCCTTCAACTCGGCGCATGCATTAAAGTCATCATATGAAAGCAATCACTGCCGCCTTTGTCGCCCTCTTTTTTTGGGTATCACCCATATGTGCTCAAAAGCCGATCAAAGACCTCAAACCGACGGTAATACTCATCGCTATTGACGGCTTTCGTTACGACTACTTCGAGAAATACGCACCGCCGACGATAAATAGGGTCGCGAAGGAAGGCGTTCGGGCACGATGGATGACGCCATCATTTCCGAGCAAAACATTTCCGAACCATTATACGGTCGCGACGGGTCTATATCCGGCTCACCACGGGATCGTCGAAAATAATATCTGGGACTTTGGGGTGAACTTTTCGATGGGAAAACGTGAAGAGGTGCAGAACGGCCGCTGGTGGCTCGGCCAGCCGATCTGGGTAACTGCAGAAAAGCAAGGTCAGAAAGCGGCGGCAATGTTCTTCCCGGGAACCGAGGCAAAGATCGAGGGCATCTATTCGACCTACTGGACACCCTACGAACATACATACCCGAATGAAAAGCGGGTGGACAACGTGCTCGGCTGGCTCGACCTCCCCGTTGAAAAACGGCCAACGATCTACACGATGTACTTTAGTGATGTTGATAGTGCCGGCCATGAATTTTCCCCGGACGCACCTGAAACACGCGATGCAGTGCTCGCGGTGGACAAGGTCATTTCCCGTTTGATCGATGGCTTAAAACAACGAAAGATCTATGGCAAGGTCAATCTGATCTTCTTTAGTGACCACGGAATGGCCAAGGTCGACAAATCGAGGACCGCGATCCTTGACGACTACTTTGATTTTTCTCTGGCCAAAAACATTCTTTGGACCGGCGAGATCGTACAGATATTTCCAAAAGACGGTCAGAAAGATGTGATCGCCGAAAAGCTACAGGCCGTGGCTAATGCTAAATGTTGGCGCAAGGAGGACATACCTGAACGGCTCCACTACAAGGACGGGCCGCGGGTTGCCCCGATCATCTGCTCGGCTGACGAGGGGGCGACGTTGACAAGCCGTCAGCGGTTGGCGGACGCGAAAAAGCGCCCGAATTATGACAAACCGTCAGGTGCCCATGGGTACGATAATGAACTTGAATCTATGCGGGCAATGTTTGTTGGTCACGGCAAGGCATTCAAGAAGCACAAGGTAGTCGATAGTTTTCCAAATGTCGATGTTTATAACCTGATGTGCAAGATCCTTGGCCGCAAGCCTGCCCCCAACGACGGCAGCTTTGAACGCGTTCGCGGGATGCTGCGCAAAGAAAAGTGATCTGCTCCAAGCGGATTGCTAACCGTCATTGAGAAACGCAGTCTTGAGAGATCTTTCGTCTATCTTGAGCGAACGGTGAGCAGAGAGATCTCCGGCGGCACCATAAATCTGAAAGGAAGCACGCTGGTACCCGTACCAGTAGTAACGAAAATATCCAGTCCATTGTCGACCACATGGCCTTGGGCCAAACGCTGGCCATAGCTGGACGGGACCACCGGACGGCCAAGTATCGGGAGCCACACTTGCCCCCCGTGCGTGTGCCCGGCGAGCATCAGTTTCAGATCTTTCGAAATTGCCAGATCGCCGGTGATAACCGGGGCGATGTCCGGACTGTGCTGAAGGACTAGTACGTCGCCGGTGCCTTCGGTGGCTGCAAGCAGAGCCTTATTCGTATCGGAATAGACTTTCCAAATGCCGATCGTCAGGTGATCGCGCAGCCCGATTATCCTCAATCGTCTGCCGTTACGTTCAATCACGGCTACCGAACCGTCGAGAATAGTGTATCCGGTTCTCGCAAAGGCGGCCTTTACCGCGGGAGCTCCGTAGGCTTCATCGTGATTACCCATGACAACGAACACACCATATTTCGCATGAAATCCGGACAGACACTCGGCGATCTTATCCGGTTCCATTCGCAGATTCG
>JAIBCA010000111.1 GCA_019694345.1 Pyrinomonadaceae bacterium
GTACATCTCCTTGGAAATCGTGATCATTTTCGTCCTTTTAGCGGCAAATTCACGCGTTTTGTGTGGGACAAGAAAACGTCACCTTATCTGATAAACGCCATTCCATCAACACTTTACAGCGGTTCCGGCCAAAAGTTTGTCCCAGCTGTCCCAGCTTGTCCCACGCCTTGCCTGGGACAAATAACTCGTGTATTTCCCGCATTTACAGCCATTTGCACCCCGATTTTCGCGACTTTTTCACAAAAAATTACTTTGTCTTACAGCAAGGGGGCAAGCTAACCATTTCGGCCAAATAAATGTCCGTGATCGAATGTGTCAGCTATGATACATTGTATCACGGTTTTTGGGCCTTGCCGCAAGCATTTTGGTCCGGGGTTGCGGAATGGACAGTGAGTATGGACGGTCAATTGTCGAAGCGGCTCACCGGGCTTTGGCGGAGGCGTCGAGAGTGGATATCGAGAATTTCAAAGAAGTTCCCGGGCGGCCCCGCCGAACTCGACCAATTTGGGACCAACGTTGGAAGCCAGAACCCATACATACAGCAGTCCCCGGGCGAGACCTGCTTTGGTTGCGAAATGATAAACACCGAAATGCCGATGTACGTTAACGGGCAGCCGCTGAAGACAAATCTGGATGGCATGAATGTACCCGTTTCAATGGCCGGACATCTTGTGTCATCCGGTTCAGCACAGGTGGACCTCGCAAATTCCAGCGGCCAGGCATTGGCCACTCTCGGGATCTATCCGATCTGGGGCCACCGCAACATCGCACCGGATGACCCGAACCCGACCGATCCGAATGCCCCAATAACGGTCACGACTATCGACCAAGCGTTCATCACTGGCTGGGGAATAGGCCTGTTGCCAATTTCAAAGTCCGAACGGCGTCCTCTAAGTTCCGGGGAAATCAAATGGCTTAGGGGTGATGTTGAAAGACTTGTTCAAGATCAACGTTGCAATGATTTCATCGCGTCCTTAATTGGCAACTTAGTTAACCAAGGAATCGCCCCAGAAGGTAGTAACGACATTTTGAGCTTTTTTGACGCCGTTTTTTCTGGGTCGATACCTGTAGTTGCCGAGAGTAGTTCGTATCCAGCAGTTGCATACAGTTCCAAAAAACAAACTACAACCGTTGGAGGAGGTCGTCCGCGAGTTAGGACCCTCGACAAACGCATTTTCGGAGTAAATCCGAAATTAACGGTGCAAGTCGGTGATCATGCTTATCAAACCGCCCAGCCATTTGGTCGTGACTTCTATTCGATGGATGCAGGCACGGCCAGTTTTCGGGGAGAAACCGTAGTTCATGAACTCATTCATTTGATTGCCCGAGAAGACCTAACATCTCACAATGCAATGGCACAGTCAGCTTATGTTGTCGCATCAATCATGAACTTGGCGGGCGATAGCTTTTCAATCGGGAAGCCTCCTCAACGGGAAGATTATGTCTCCGAAAGTGCCTTTCAGAATGGTAGCGCAGGATATTTTGACAGAATGCTTGGCCAAGCTTGTACACTCACTAGGAGACCATTATGAAATATTTTTCACTTGTTTTGTTATTCTTCCTACCAATTGCCGCCCAGATGTCCGTCTACTCTCAAGGGTTCAGGGGACTATCTCCCATACAGTCGAGTTGCACTGATGTGGAGAACATTTTGAAAATCAAAGCCTGCGATTCATCCAAAGTCAGTTATGTGACCGAGAATGAAAATGTAGAAATTTACCTTTTGCGCGAGACTTGCCAGAAACTATTTCAAACTCGTTGGAATGTTCAACGCGGAATCGTAATAGCCATAATTATCGAATATAGGAAATCAATACCCATAAATGAATTCCCTATTAACGTTGAAAAATTCGAAAGATCGTATAGCGATGTTGAAATATTCTTCACAAATTCGGATCGGAGTATCGAGGTTTCAGTCATGAGTGGCAATGTGGTGTCCTTACGATTAATGCCGTCAAGGCACAATCGAGCGATTTTTTGTCAAGACAGTATCTGTGACGATTATTGAGCCAGGAAGTGACCTTAGGATTAGAATTGTGGCATTTGTCGAACAAGCTAATGATATCACGTGACGTGGTTAGGAATATCTCTTGAAAAATCGATTTTGAGCGGCGGGTCAAGCATATATGTATCACCGGCTATTTGCGGCATCAGGCGAGCGTGAGGTTACGCGGTACTACAACGGTGACGGGCGCGAGGAAAAGCGATCGGTAAGAAACTACGTCGAAACCTCACCTGATGTTTGGGCGTGGCAAACGGAACCGTCCGAGTATTACATACGCTCGACCGTACTTGGCGGCAAGGTGCTGACCGAGGCGACGACCAACGTCAGCAAGAACCGAACATTCGTTTTTGCTAATGACGAGGTTGTCGCGGTACAAAAGGGATGGATTGGCAGTACTTGGAGTCCACACACTCGTTGGCAATACTCCGATCCGAGTGAGGCGAGCTTTCGCACGCTCGATGCCAGCGGCGATGTGCAAACTGATGACAGTGCCGAACTCGAGCCCTACGGCTCGAATGTCGGGCTTGAGCCGGAAAGCACGGGCGACCCGTACAACCACGTCGAGTACGGCCCTTACGGTAGTATGGGTTCGCCGACGACATGTCTGCTCGATGGCCTTGAGACAAACTGCAATTTGGTCGCTCAGTTCTTGAACGGTGGCGTCGCTGATCGGTGTCCTAGTGACTATTGCGGAGTAGTGCGTCTAACCAATGGACAGAACCTTTGGGGTTCGTATTTGGCCGGGTACTTTGGTCAAACCCAAGGTGAACGAACTAGCCGCGGACAGGCCACAAGAGCCAGAAAGAAGACAGCGGTGCGTCCGACCCTCAAAAAGCGAGCATCTCCACGTCGAACGCCAGAACAGAGACGAATTCAACGTGCGATTGAGACTTCAGGAGTTTTTGATAATGAGACCGAGAATTTACCAGAACTATATGATCCTTCGGAAAGAATACAAATCGGGATTGTACAAAAGATTTTTGCAGCTGGAGACTTTGTAGATTGGCATACGCGGTTCGTAGGTTTCAATGCTGAGGAAGAGAGTGCTCTTAGAACCCGACTGATGATTGCAGTAATGTACAAACCATGCGTAGATTCTTATAAGAACTTTCCTGGAATCAAAGCAACACCGGCCGAGGTCCTGAGAGATCGGGGCTTGACAGTGATAAATGCCAAATCGTTAACAGACGCTAGTGTCGATAGTGAATTCGCAAAACCAGGACAGCGTGAAGAGATGTTAGAACATTTCAGTGGATATTTCGGTTTTGTTTTTGGAGCAAGCGGAGCAACATTTTTTCCAAACTCTTATACGGAGAATCCAACCATTCGAATTGTAATCGGATTGAACTTTGGGAGTGTTACATCGGACATAGATGAAGATATGTTTCATGAAATTGTTCATGGCGGAGGCGTTCCGGGTCAACGGCCTATCAGTGGCGGGCTGTTGTCTCCCGTGCATGATCTGAGCAATTTCGGTAAGTATTACGAGCAGATCAAGGAAAACTGCAATATTTTCAAATTACTAAAGAAATAGTTTTAGTGCTTGGCGCTTCTAGAAATACATCAAAAACATGCTGAGAAATTTGACTATATTATCACTTGCGATTCTCTTAATAGAAAATGCCTACCTAGCGGGTGTTTATGAGGGGCATGTTATTGGAGCCCAGCTTGGCGGCATCTACTTCCCGAATGCGGGGGGATTTTACCTTAGTCATGCAGACCCTTATTTCTACTTGGCCAATTATCATATCTATTTAGTTTGGGTGTATTTGCTTTCACTGTTGTTACAAGTTGTTAGCGTTAAGAAGTGGCCTCAAATATTCAGTTGCGCCATTGCTTTTATTGGACTCCTTGCGAGCTTCTATTTGGTTTATTTTGGCGACGCGCATCGCTCTGATTCGTCTACTTATTTGGACCTTGTGCGCAATACAAGAAATATTGACTTCCTGATTTTAGGTGTATCGTTGATTAATTTCTCACTCCAAACGGTGTATCTCTACTCGTCAAGACAATATTCGAATCAGGTCAATTTGTAGGCATGTTGCCCGGGGCGTGCGGTCAAGAAACTCAAAGTTGGGATTTGAAGAAATGTGCAAACCAAATTGTCAGGAATTACACCGTATGTTCGGGCGAATTTCTGCCAGTGCGAGCGGCACCAAGGTGAACAGTCAAAATCAGAACGTGATGCCATTTGCACAGAGTCTGGGATATAACGCCTTTGGCGATCTGACCGAACGAAATAAAGACGTTTGGGGCTCCGGCGGCGGTTTCGCGGCTACCTATACAAATGGACATAAGGACAACTCGGGCGAGATATATTCATGAAAAGGTCAACTGGGGATAAGTTGTTTTCTTGGTTGAGTTAGAGGCAAGTTGAGGCAGCGGAAAGTAGTTGATCGGAATTCAACAGTTCTTGCCTTTATTTCGGGTTTAGTTTTTTGGTTTTGGTATGTCGTTCTAGTTTGTGGTCTTGTGTTTCTCCAGTAGTTTGGTAGTAGCTTGGGAGAGGATGCGTTCCCAGTCGGTCTCGGTGGGGCGAGTGGGGTCGAAGACGAGGTCTGAGGTTGGGATGAGAGGAGCGTTCGGGTTTGTGAGCCTTGTCTTTCGCTGTTCGACGATGGCAGAGTATAGGCGTTCGGCGTTTGCGGCGGCGAGTTTGGCGATGTCGGACTTGAGTTTGCGGCCCTGGACATTGAGTTTGGTGCCGTAGAGAGCGGAACGTGAGCCTGCACGAACGGCGGCAGACTTGATCTCGATGCCAAGCTTCTTCTTTGCAAGAAAGCGTACACGAGCACGCTTTTCCTGAGTCAGGCGAGGCAGACGGTAGATGTAGTCTTCGTTGTGTGTGAGCAGATGATGAACGAGTTCGATCAGCTTTCGTGCAACTGCCACGACAGCGACATTGTGGCCGCGTTTCTTGGCGACTCTGTTGAAGAGAGCACGAGCTGGGCCGGGCGACTTTCTGAGGTGTTCGGCGGCCTCGATGAGAAGCCAGCGTGCTTCGGCACGGCCTTGTGTGGTGATACGGCCGTTACGCGAAGAATCCCCTGACTGATACGTCGAAGGCACAACGCCAAGGTAAGCCGCGAGTTTCTTCTTGTCGGCAAAGCGTGCCGACCGAGGTTTCGGTGAGCGGTTCGACGTGGACACCGAGCGGTGACGACGCGACCCGCGGTTGGCTCTGGACGTATCAGAAATACGACTGGAAAGGCCGCGTAGTGCGCAAGATCAACACGGACGGGACGGATTCGCCGAGAGAGGGGTTGGGCAGACGTGAGCCTCTCTTTCGTTTTTCTTGGCGTTGGTTTGCGGTATAGAAGCGAATCGTTCGGGAAGCACTGTCGCCCGCTCTCGCGAGCTTCGGAGGAAATTGGGATCGTTCCACGGGTTTACACCCGTGGCTTTATGCTGATACCCGCTACGCGGGCCGGAGACCGAAATGGTCAACCCAGATCAACGCAGATCAGTACTCATTATCGCTGAGATGGCGGCTGGACGAATGTTCGTTCATGCTTTGCCGACCTGGACGCGGGCGGGGCGAAGCAGGCGTCCGCCGAAACGATAGCCGCGTGAATACTCGGCGGTGATCTTGCCGTCGTTTTCGGGCGTGGTCTCGGCCATGTCGACCGCCTCGTGCAGTTCGGGGTCAAAGTCGCTGCCGACCGATGCGATCGGCTCGACGCCGACATCGATCAGAGCTCGTTCAAAGCTGCGTGCCGTCCCGATGACGCCATCACGCAGATGCTCAACCGACGGGTCGGTCTCGCTGGCGGCAACCGCGAGGTTGAGATTGTCGAGAACGGGCAGCAGAGTTGTCAGAAAATTGAACTGGGCCTGTTTGCCGCGGTCTTCGAGTGTTTTCATCAGACGGGCACGCATCTCGGCGGTCTCGCGCTCGAGATCTGCCTTGGCTTCTTCGAATTTAGCCTGGACGCCGACAAGCTTCGACTCGGCGGCCTCGCGACGCTCGATCTCGGCCTTCAGATCTGCCTCGAGAGCGATCTCGGCCGGTGATCTGACCGGCTCTTTAGGGGCTTCGTCCGCGTCCGCGACCCTTTCGCCATCACCGTTAAAACGGCGCTTATCTTTGACGGGAATCGATTCTGCTCCCTCGGTTTCCAATTCGATCTCTTTCTCGTTCATTTTCTTTCTCTTAAACACAATAACTAAATAGTAGTTGGTAAACCGCGATAGTTAAAGTCATCACGGTTTACCAATGTCCTCGCGGGCCGAACTAAACGGCATCGGCCGCTTTTCCGGCCGCATCGACAGGCGTAAACCTCATCTCGCCGTTCTCAGCCGAAACGCGGACGGTCTGGCCACTGACGATGTCGCCTTTCAGGAGGCTGACCGCGAGCTGATTTTGCACGAGGCTCTGGATCGCCCTCTTTAGCGGCCGTGCACCGTATATCGGGTCGTAGCCCTCGGCGATGATCAGGTCGCGGGCCGATTCGTCGAGCGTGAGCGTGATACCGCGGTCCTCGAGATTCTTTCGCAGCTTTTCGAGCTGAACGTCGATGATCGTCGCGATCTGTTCGCGGCCAAGCTGTTTGAAGACCACAATGTCGTCGATGCGGTTCAAAAACTCCGGCTTGAAATGATCACGCAGTACCTGCAGCACGTCCTTGCGGATGTCGCGGTCAGCAAGCGGATTTTCGGCCGCCGATTGTATCTCGCGAGAACCCAGGTTTGACGTCATAATGAGCACCGCGTTCTTAAAATCGACAACGCGGCCTTTAGAGTCGGTCAGACGGCCGTCATCGAGTATCTGGAGCAGCACGTTAAAGACGTCTGGATGAGCCTTTTCGATCTCGTCGAAAAGGATGACCGAATAGGGTCGACGCCGAACGGCCTCGGTCAACTGACCGCCTTCGTCATAACCGACGTATCCCGGCGGGGCACCGATCATACGGGCGACGGCGTGCTTTTCCATATATTCGGACATGTCCAGCCGCACCATCGCGCGTTCGTCATCGAACATGAATTCGGCAAGGGCACGAGCGGTCTCGGTCTTGCCGACGCCGGTCGGCCCGAGAAAGATGAACGAGCCGACCGGGCGGTTCGGATCCTGCAAACCGGCACGTGCCCGGCGGACCGCATTCGCGACGGCCTCGAGAGCCTCGTCCTGTCCGATGACGCGTTTTCGCAGGTTGTCCTCCATTGCAACGAGCTTTTGCATCTCGCCCTGAAGCATTTTCGAAACAGGCACGCCTGTCCACTTGGCAACCACCTCGGCAACGTCCTCTTCGTCCACCTCTTCTTTAAGATAGACGCCGTCTTTTTGGAGGTCGGCCAGATGGGACTGCTCGGTCTCGAGCAGCTTTTCGAGCTCGGGAATGCGGCCGTACTGTATCTCGGCGGCCTTGGTCAGGTCGCCGGCCTGGCGGGCCTGTTCGAGTTCGAGCTTGGCTTGCTCGAGCTGCTCTTTGGCCGAACGCATCTTTTCGATCTCTTCCTTTTCCGAATGCCATTTGGCCTTCATCGCGGAGGATTTTTCGTTAAGGTCGGCAATGCGCTTTTCGATATCGTTCAAACGCGCTTTCGACTTTTCGTCGGTCTCGCGAGTGAGGGCCTGACGCTCGATCTCGAGCTGCAGTATCTCGCGTTCGAGGACGTCGATCTCCTGCGGGAGCGAGTCGATCTCGATGCGGATACGCGATGCGGCCTCGTCGATCAGGTCGATCGCCTTGTCCGGCAGAAATCGGTCCGTGATGTAACGGTTCGACAATGTGGCGGCGGCAACGATCGCGGCGTCCTTGATCCGGACACCGTGATGAACCTCGTACCGCTCCTTTAGCCCGCGAAGTATGGCGATGGTGTCCTCGACATTGGGTTCGCCGATATAGACCTGCTGGAATCGGCGTTCGAGAGCCTTGTCCTTTTCGATGTACTTCTGATATTCGGCGAGCGTCGTCGCTCCGACGGCACGCAGAGTGCCTCGGGCGAGTGCGGGCTTGAGCATATTCGACGCGTCGATCGCGCCCTCGCTCGCTCCGGCCCCGACGAGCGTATGCAGTTCGTCGATGAAAAGTATGATCTGGCCCTCGGCCTTCTCGATCTCTTTGAGGACCGCTTTGAGCCTGTCCTCAAATTCGCCGCGGTACTTTGCACCGGCGAGCATTGCGCCGAGGTCGAGCGACACCAACCGCTTGTTCTTGAGCGTTTCGGGCACGTCGCCCGACACGATCCGTTGGGCGAGGCCCTCGACGATCGCGGTCTTGCCAACGCCGGGCTCACCAATGAGCACGGGATTATTCTTGGTTCGGCGCGAGAGTATCTGTATAGTTCGACGGATCTCGTCGTCGCGGCCGATGACGGGGTCGAGTTTGCCCTTGCGGGCACGCTCGGTCAGGTCCTGAGCGTATTTTTCGAGCGCCTGAAAGTTCTCTTCGGCGTTCTGATCCGTGATACGCGAACCGCCGCGAAGATCATTGATGACCTTTTCGAGATCGTCCTTTGAGATGCCGTTCGAGCGAAGAATCCCCCCCGCGTCACCGTCCTTTTCAGCGGCGATCGCCATCAATAGATGCTCGGTGGACAGATAGTCGTCCTGCATCTTTTCGGCGAATTTCTGTGCCTCCTGGAAAATGGTGTTGGTCCGCGAGCTGAAATATTGCTGCCCGCCGGTCACCTTCGGAAATTTCTCGATCGCCGCCGATATCTCAGCCGCGATCGCGTTGGCGTTGGCCCCGATCTTTCCGAGGATCGGCTTTAATACACCCTCTTTTTGTTCAAGCATGGCGGCGAGCACGTGCTCGGGCTCGACCTGCTGATTTTGGGCTTTTTCGGCGAATCCGATCGCTTCCTGTACGGCCTCCTGGCCGCGAATTGTAAATCTGTCGAATCTCATATCTTTTCTCGTAAGCGGCGGAGCGGTGAATGGCGAAACTGCGTCACGTGCCATTCACCGCCCGATCGAATTACGCCTCGTTTGATCATGCACCGGCGGCCAGCGAATTTTCGCTTTGAGCCGTATTCTGCGTCAGAGCGTCGGCATCGACGACCTCGATCTTCCGGGCCTTGGTCTCCTCGCGTTTGGCGAGCGTCACCGAGAGGATGCCGTTGGCAAATTCGGCCTTTGCTCCCTCAGCGGTCACTGCCTGGGGCAGCGTGAATGAACGCGAGAAAGCGCCATACGACCGCTCGATGCGGTGATAGTTGTTGTCATCGGTCTTGCGCTCGAATTTGCGTTCGCCCTTGAGGGTAAGAACGTTATTTTCGAACGAAAGTTCAAAATCGTCACGCTTCATTCCGGGAAGTTCGGCCTCGATGACCAAGCTGTCCTTATTCTCAAAAATGTCGATGCGCGGGCTCCAGGCTCCGGACTCGATCTCTTCGCGACCGCTCACATTTGCCGAGGTGCCGCTGAAAAGGCGATTTATCTCGTTCTGCAGGATGCGCATATCGCGAAATGGGTCATATTTAACTACGTTCATAATCATTTCCTCCAAATATTACTGGATCAATGACTAATTACTTAGTCTATAAGCATAATAAAACCTGAGTGTGATATTGTCAAGTTCAAATTTTTGCAAAAAGAATATCGACGCACGGGCGAATTTGGGGCGTTTCAGGGTGACAGGTTTGTTAATTCTCGGTTATATTTAGTGTCGCAACTTTCCAATCAAATTTTATTGCCGTCGGGCGGGTGCCAGACAAAAATTTTGCCGTAGTTCCGTAGATAACGATGAATAGGGTATTTCGAGAAATCTTGTGGCCATTGGTTGCCGTGATCGCTGCCTTTGTCGTTGGCGGGATCATAGTGTTGTTGATCGGCGACAACCCGTTCGTAACGTTTTACCACTTGATCGGCAATTCGTTCGGCTCGCTAAATGATATCGGCTACACGCTTTTTATAGCGACCCCGTTGATATTTACAGGGCTCGCGGTCGCGGTCGCATTTCGCTGCGGCCTGCTCAATATAGGTGCCGAGGGGCAATTGTACATTGCCGCGTTTGCGACGGCATGGGTCGGGATCAAGTTCGGCGGGACGGTCGTCACGATCTTCGGCAAGCAGGAGGATTGGTCCTGGTACAGTCTGCCGTCGATACTTCTGATACTTGTCTGTGTATTGACCGCGGTCATCGCGGGCGGCGTTTGGGGGGCGATCCCGGGCATCTTGAAGGCACGGTTCGGCTCGCACGAGGTGATCAACACGATCATGCTCAATTTTATCGGCATTTCGCTGGTCAGCTATTTTACGCAATACTATTTCAAGATCCCGGGCGACCCGATCCTGCAAACGGCCGAGATCGGCAAAGCCGCACACATTCCGCGTATCAGCCAGTACATACCGGGAATGCCGGATTTTGTCCCGCTCAGCGTCGCATTTTTGCTGGCGATACTGATGTGCGTTTTGGTTTACGTCTTTTTGTGGAAGACAAAATGGGGCTACGAACTGAGGGCGGTCGGTGAGAACGCGTCGGCGGCCGAGTACGGCGGTATTTCGCCCAAAAAGCAGATCATAATAGCGATGACGATCTCGGGCGGTTTGGCCGGCATGGTGGCGATCGGCGAGGTTCTGGGTTACAGGTACCGTTATTACGACGGGTTTTCGGACGGCTGGGGATTTTTGGGCATCGCGGTGGCTCTGCTCGGCCGCAACCATCCGCTCGGCATCTTTGTCGCCGCTATCTTTTTCGCCGTACTGAAACGGGGCGAGATCTTTGTCGATATCGAGACCAAATACGTTTCGAAGGATCTGGTCGAGGTCCTGCAGGCGATCATCATCATATTTGTCGCTTCACTCCAGAAATTTACGAGGAAATAGAATGGGAGATATTCTAACGCCGACATTTCTGCTCATTTTGCTTTTCTCGTCGATCCGTTTGGCGACGCCGCTGATCTTTGCCGCACTGGGC
>JAIBCA010000065.1 GCA_019694345.1 Pyrinomonadaceae bacterium
GTTCATCTGGCTAAGATGCTAAAAACCGGTGCAAACGTCCTGCTGCTCGACGAGCCGACCAATGACATCGACGTCAACACGATGCGAGCTCTCGAAGAAGCCCTCGAAAACTTTGCGGGCTGCGCGGTCGTAATTAGTCACGATCGTTGGTTCCTGGACCGGATCGCGACGCATATCCTGGCATTCGAGGGCGACAGCCACGTCGAGTTTTTTGACGGGAACTACACCGAATACGAAGCCGATCGAAAGCGCCGGCTCGGTCACGATGCCGATCAGCCGCACCGGATCAAATACCGCAGCCTGACCCGGGCATAGTCGCGTCAGAGTCGTACGCAACAGCAAAATTTGATGAAGTTGAGCTTATTTTGTTTGAGCATATGTTTGGCCGCAGGGAGTATTTCCTGCGGGTCAAATGTCGAGGCTCCGCCGGCACATACGGAAACCGCGGCCATTACGCAGACGCCCGAGCCGGCGCCTCAGCCGACTGTGGCTCCGACGCCCGCCATCCCCAATTTACAATCTGAGTTGCTCGACGGACGCAATAAGACGACCGACTCGCCTCTCGGGAACTTTGATTTCAAGAACTTCTCGTATCCGCTGCCCCGAGGATGGGAGAACCCCGACGGCAGTGACATCACACTCGTCAACGGCCGCCGCCAGCCAAAGGTAGTGGATGTCGGCAGTGAGCCCTCCGACGAAGAACGAATGGTAGCCAAGGCGGAACGGCGGATCGGGATGTCGTATGTCACGACCAAATATCTCGACATAAACAATGACGGACAGGACGAGGCGCTGGTCGTGCTGAAGATCGAAACTGCCGGATCGGCGATACCGCAGGTCGTTTACGTTTATGCATGGAAGGACAATAAGCCCGATCTGATCTGGACGTTTCGGACCGGTGATCGCGCCGATGGCGGGCTGAAAGACCTTCGGGCCGAGAACGGGCTGCTCGTAATTGAACTTTACGGCCAGGACCGTTTCGTGCTGGGAGCAACCGAGACCGGTAAGATCGGTGACGACATAGAACAACTCTGCTGTCCGACACATTTCAGCCGATCGACGTATAAATGGAACGGAACCTCATTTTTGATGCAGGGGAAACGGCTCACGTTCAGCGTCGCTGACCCCTCGGCCGCACCGATCGAGAATATGGCCGATATCGTTAACGCAAGATCAAAATCGAGTGGCAAAAAATAGTCGAAAGATCATTATTGCCGTCTACATCGGCATCGCCTTTTACATTTTGCCGATGTTTCCTCACGGAGGTTCGGCAAACGAACTGACACGATGGGCAACGGCCGCCTCGCTGGTCGAAAAGGGATCCTTCGAGATCTCGTGGACCGAACCGCTGATCGGCCCAAACGTCGATACCGCACGCATCGGAGATAGTGTTTATTCCAATAAGGCTCCCGGGCCGGCAATAGTGGCAGCACCGGTTTACGCCCTCACGCGCCTTTTCATCGGCCCTCCCGATGCCTCAAATATTCGAATCAGTTGGTTCGCCATGCGATTTGCAACTGCTTCGTTACCGCTTTTACTGCTCGGCATTTGGCTTTATCGACGCGGAACCGACGAGTTCGGCCTCGCGACGCTCCTGTTTGCTACGCCGCTATTCGTTTACAGCCTTTTATTTTTTTCGCACGTCTTTGCCGCGGTGCTGATCTATGCGGCATTTCGACTTCTTTTTGACGAAGGCGAGTTTCGGCCTCTCCGGCTCGTTGTTGCCGGAATATCGGCGGGACTTGCCGTAATCTCGGAGTTTCCTTCCGTATTCGCGGTCGCCGTCTTTGGTATCGGACTCTTGTTTAACGAAAAACGCGTTCGGCTGGCCGGTCTCGGCTATTTTGTTCTTGGCGGGGTGCCGTTTGCCGCGTTTTTGCTGATCTATAACAATGCGTTATTCGGCTCGCCATTCTCGATGTCATATGCCCATGAGAGCTTTCCGGAGTGGGCGGCAGTTGCCGGTCAGGGCGTTTTCGGCATCGGCATTCCGACGCTGTCGAATGCGTATTTGTTGCTCATATCGCCGGCACGCGGGCTGTTTTTCTATTCACCGATACTGTTGCTGCCGTTGATCAATTTCCTTACGTCGGGTGACCGGACAACGCTGCGGAACCGTGTAAGATCGGCGGCTGTGCTCTTGACGATCCTTTTACTTTGCGGCCACGGAGCAGCTCATGGCGGCTGGGCGTTTGGCGCGAGATACCTCGTGATCATCATGCCGCTTATGCTCGACTCAGTTTTCAACGGCGAAATGAAAGACGCCAGCTCTGCCCTAAAGGGGGTTTTGTTTGGGCTATCGTTCGTTCTGTCCTCGCTCGCGATCTTCACATTTCCGTTCGCTCCACCGGAGTTTCAGTTTCCGCACAATGATTTTTGGATGGCCTTTATCCGGCACGAAGGCTGGATCGTGCCGAATCTGGCGAATGTCCTGGGAGCATCGAGTTCCTTTTGGACCCTCGTCCCCGTCGTTTTAGCACTCGCGGGCGTCCTTGCTCTGGTTGTGCTAAATGCGGTCAAGCCCATCCGCTTCCTGGCCGGATCTGTCTTGGCTGTTGTCGCAGTTGGTGGCTACGTATCGGCACCAAATCTCAGCGGGCAGGAGGCAGAGTTTCGAAGAGCTTCGATAGCCGAGCGGTACTTTCGGCCGGCGGGCCGGCTTGACCAATTCGGTTCGGATCCGGCTTACGCGACTCGCGTCAATGATTTTCGGTGGATCGTCGCCGACACCAGAGGGTTTGCACCCGACGACTTTCCCTATCTTGAAACCCGCGTGCCGGAACCGTCGCCCACGGCATTGATGAAATCCGCCAGTTTCGCTCAAAGAAGCGGCAAGATCGACGAGGCGGAAAAATTGCTGCATGCCGGTGCGGAAAAATTCCCATTCGCTCGCTGTGAGTTTACTACCAATCTTGCGGTCATCTATTTCACCACAAATCGCAAAGACGCCGCATTGGCAGAACTCGAGTCGGTTCAGCAATTGGTGACGCCGGTTTCGCGGCCAGGTTGTCTTCGCTCGCAGTTTCTGCTCGGCTCGCTGTACCGCGACCTTGGCCGTGAATCGGACTCGAGCGCCGCATTCCAACGCTTTATTCTGAATTCCGCACAGTCAGAGGATGCGGAAATTCGAGCATTCAGAAAGCAACTTAACGCGAAATAGTTCGCGCTCGTCCGACGCCTATTCTGATTTGATCAACTGCCGATAAGAGGGAAGTCCACTTGTCCTTCACGTCAAATGCGGACAAACTAGTCCTTTATCCAATATTTTCCCCGGAAATATTGGTTTGGGCACGCGGTTTGCACTGATCTGGAAACGGAGCACAAATATGGAAGCCAATATCCTCGATCGCATTCAGTTCACGTTTACGGTCACTTATCACTATTTATTTCCAATGCTGACGATGGGCCTTGCTCCTTTGATCGTCGTTTTTAAGACGCTCGCGATCCGGAGAAAAGACGAAAAGTGGAACGAGGTCGCCCGCTTCTGGGGCAAGATCTTTGGAATTACGTTTCTCTTCGGCGTAGTTACGGGCATCCCGATGGAGTTTCAGTTCGGGACGAACTGGGCGGCGTTTTCAAAATTTGCCGGCGGCGTCATCGGGCAGACACTCGCGATGGAGGGCACATTCGCCTTCTTTTTAGAGTCGGCTTTCATCGGACTGTTCCTATTCGGCGAAAAGCGGCTGGGCCAGATCGGCCATTGGGTCGCGGCGTTCCTGATCTTTGTCGGGACGTGGCTCTCAGGCTGGTTCATCATAGCGACCAACGCCTGGATGCAGCACCCCGTTGGTTACGAGGTCGCTCCGGACGGCACGGTCCATCTGACGAGCTTTTGGTCGCTGGTTCTCAATGAATGGGCGGTCTACGAGTATATGCACAATATGGGCGGAGCACTCGTGGTGGGTTCGTTCGCCGTATCGGCCCTCGGTGCCTTTTACATACTCTCGAAGAAAAAGGCCGAGTACGGCAAGATGTTTCTCAAGGTGGGTGTGGTCGCCGGCATCATCGCCAGCGTCTGGATGCTGTTTCCGTCCGGTGACTTGCAAGGCCGCATGATCGCCAAACACCAGCCGGTCACGCTGGCGGCAATGGAAGGGCTTTTTGACACCCAGCACGGCGCGCCGCTCGTGTTGATCGGCCAGCCCGATATGGAAAAGCAGCGTCTCGATAACGCCATCCATATCCCAAACATGCTCAGCTTTATCACCTATCAGCGTTGGGACGCACAGGTGCGCGGGCTTAACGAGTTTCCCAAGGACCAGCACCCCGACAATATACCGCTGCTCTATTACAGCTTTCATATAATGGTCGGCCTCGGAACGATCTTTATCGGCGTGATGGCGATCTCGGCTTTCTGGCTCTGGCGTGGATGGCTTTTTGACAGCAATTGGCTTCTGTGGATCTTGATGCTCAGTTTTCCGTTCCCGTTCATCGCCAATACCGTCGGCTGGATGGTGGCCGAGCTCGGCCGTCAACCGTGGCTGGTTTATGGCCTTTTCCGGACCGAGCACGGACATTCGCCGATGGTCTCGTCCGGCAATGTGCTATTCACGCTGCTCGGCTTTTTTGGAATGTACACGGTACTTTCGCTCCTCTACATATTTCTTATCCTGCGTCGGATCGAACACGGTGCCGACGAGTTAGGCTCGTCGCTCGAGAACACAGGAGGTGCAAACTAATATGGAAACCATCTGGTTCATGATCGTCGCGTTCATGCTGGTGTGCTATGTCATCCTCGACGGGTTCGACATCGGTGCAGGTATCATTCACTTTTTCGTCGGCCGCGATGAGCGGCAGCGTGCAGCCGTCATCCGTTCGATCGGCCCGATCTGGGACGGCAACGAGGTGTGGCTGCTCGCCACCGGTGGCACGCTCTATTTTGCGTTCCCGCAGCTCTATGCTGCCGGTTTCAGCGGATTCTACCTGCCGTTGATCATGGTGCTATGGCTGCTGATACTGCGAGCCGCCGGCATCGAACTGCGGCACCAACTCGACAACCATCTGTGGACGAGCTTTTGGGATTTTGTATTCTCAATGGCCAGCATTCTACTGGCGATATTTTTCGGTGCAGCTCTCGGCAACGTCATACGCGGCGTGCCGCTCGACGCGACCGGATATTTCTTTGAGCCGCTCTTTACCGACTGGACCACCGGCGGACAGACAGGCATTCTCGACTGGTTTACCGTGCTCTCGGGCGTCGTTGCCTTTGTCGCACTTGCGGTCCACGGGGCAAATTATGTCGCCCTTAAAACTGAGGGCGAGATAAATATGCGTGCCCAAAAGGTCGTCTCTGTCGGCTGGTACGTTCTCGTTCTGGCTACCATCGGAAGCCTGGCGGCCGTCATAAACGTAAGGCCGCAGCTGCTCGATAATTACTACGCTTTGCCGGTCGGCTGGCTCATCCCCATCCTCGTCCTCGCCGCTCTCGCCGCCCTTAAGTACTTCAACGGAAAGGGTAACGAAAAAATGGCATTCATTGCGTCATCGGTCTATCTGGCAATGATGCTGGGCGGCGCGGTTTACGGCCTTTATCCAAACGTTTTGCCTGCACTCGATCCCGCTCACAGCCTCACGATACAAAACTCCAAGGCCGGCACTTACGGCCTGACCGTCGGCCTCATCTGGTGGCCGATCGGCATTATCATCGCACTTGGGTATTTCACATTCCTTTTCCGCACGTTCAAGGGAAAGGTCGCGGTGGACGAGCCGCACTAGATCATAGTCCTCCTCCTGGACCACTTGGGCGGCTCCACGCGGGGCCGCCATTTTTTTACAAAATAAAGCTACTTTATAATACAAAGTACTTGACAATAAGAATAGACGGGCATATTCTGCACTTACTATGGCAAAGCTGCGAGCCGCACAGACCGACCACACGCCCGAACAAGGTGCCGTAAACATCGGCGACAGGGCACTCGATAATCTCGAATTCATACGCGACACGATGCAGCGTTCGACCAGCTTTACGGCCGTGCCGGGCTACGGCGGCATACTGATGGGAGCGACCGCGTGCGTGGCCGCATATATCGCCGCGACACAGATCTATCTGCGCGAGTGGCTAGTGACATGGCTTGTCGAGGCGGCGCTTGCTTTTGCCATCGGCCTGCTCGCAATGTGGCAGAAATCACGTATCGGCGGGACGCCGCTCATCTCGGTGCCGGCCAAGAAATTTGCGATGAGCTTTGCCCCGCCGCTCATTTCGGGCATCGCTATCACGCTCGGCCTCTGGCGATACGAACATTTTGAATTGATGGCGCCGGTCTGGCTGCTATGTTACGGAGCCGCGGTCGTCTGCGGCGGAGCGTTTTCCGTCCGGGCCGTGCCGGTCATGGGCTGGTGCTTTATCGGTCTCGGTGCGGCTGCTTTTGCCCTGCCGGCCGCATACGGCAATTACCTGATGGCAGCCGGATTTGGTGTGGTACATATCATTTTCGGAGCCGTGATCGCGAAGAAGTACGGCGGATAATTTATGAAAAACACAAGACTCATCGTGATCATCGCGGCGGCACTTTCGTTGTTGCTGATCCCATTTCTCGCCATGAAACTCGGTGTCGATGGGGTCGTTTGGACCGCGTTGGATTTTGTCGTAATGGGCGCAATGCTTTTGGTCACCGGTCTGGGTATCGAGATCGCTCTGCGGATCATTAGGGTTTTCTGGATGAGGGCCGCGGCGGTTGCAGGCGTGCTGATCGCGTTCGTAATGGTCTGGGGAACTCTGGTTCACATGGGCGAATAGAAGGCAATGAAAAAAAGTGATCTTGCATTAAAGGCCAATGATGAACCTCGCCGTGATCTGCGTTTAGCGGGCACGGCCGAGGGCGTGTCGAACGATCTCGACAAGGTAATTCACGAGCGAATGCGCCTCGGCATTATTTCGGCGCTCGCGGCGAATGAGCGGCTTAGCTTTACCGAGCTCAAAAACCTGCTCGCGACAAGCGATGGCAACATCAGCGTCCACGCTCGCAAGCTAGAAGATGCGGGCTATATCACTTGCGAAAAATCATTTAAAGGTCGTATGCCTTTGACCGAATACACAATCACGCAAGCTGGCCGTGATGCGCTCGGCCGGTATCTAGATCACATGGAGGCGCTTATCAAGGCGATGAAGCTCCGATGATAATGCCCTCTTCAAGAAATATATCGAAACGCCTATGAGCACATATACATTTAGGATGAGAAGTACCATTTTCGCCGTACTAGGTGCCTGCTTTGCCTTGCCGTGCATTTTCTTTATTTGGTACACGGTGCGCCTCATATACCTGAATTTGACACTGCCGGCGGCCGAAATAGCTGAGCACCGAACGGGCGGAATGCTCATTGGGGCGATCGCATTTCCGACGGCGGCGATCATTTTCGGCTTCATAAGTCGTTATTTCATAAAAAAAGCTCTCAGAGGATCCAGAGAACAATGATCGAACGAACAAGATCGGGCCTTGCCATAGTACAAATAGCCATCATTCTCGGCATACTCGGCGACGTCCTTTTACGGCAGGTGCCTTGGGGCCTGAACGTAATGGTCTTCAATGTCGCATTCGCTGCGGGCCTTTACTTTTTGCTGCGTCGGCACGCCCCGCGGAGGCTCACCGGCCAAACCTACGCCTTGCTCGGGGCGCAGGTCTTCTTTTCGTCGATGTTCGTCTGGCGTGACTCGATCGAGCTCCGCGTTGCCGATACGTTCGCGATACTGATCATCCTCGGCATCCTTTTTCTGCCGACGCTCAGGGTTCACGCAAGAGTCGCGGGTGTGTTTCAGTATGTCATCGGAGTGCTCTGGGCGGGCATCAACTCGGCCTTTGCTGCCGGAGCACTATTTGGCAGCGATATCGGCTGGAGCGAACTCCAGATCGGCGGCTGGCGAAAGCATGCCTTGTCTGCGTTTCGCGGAATACTGATCGCCGCTCCGCTGGTACTGATATTCGGTGCTCTATTCATGGCGGCCGACGCCGTATATGACGGATGGGTCCGCACGACGCTAAACATCGATCTGGGCGTCGTCCTTTCTCACGGAATGTTGTTTGCGATCTTTGCCTGGCTGACGGCGGGCTACCTTCGAGGGGCGCTGTTCGCGGGGGTTTCGGCCCTTCCCACGGACGAACCCTCGGACCTGCAAACAGAGGCTGCTGAGACAAACGAAAGCAAAGTTGACCGCTTTCGAACGGAAACGGGCGAGCATCCGGTCGTCCTGCCTGACGGCAAGACCGTCGTCGAACACATCAACACGCCCGACGAACCGGCACCGGCCGAAAGCCCTTCAGGGTCTACCGAGGCCCCTGAACCGGAGCGGGCCGCCTGGTCGTGGGCGAACATCGATAATTCGATCGTTCCGGGCTTTACGCTCGGCGCCGTCGAGGTCGGCGTGGTGCTCGGCCTGGTCAATCTGCTATTTCTCAGCTTTGTCATCTTTCAGGTGCCGTACCTTTTCGGCGGAATGGATCTGGTTCAGAACACGCCCGATTTTAAGCTGGCGGACTATGCACGCCGCGGTTTTGGCGAACTCGTCGCGGTCGCCGCTCTCGTCTTGCCGATGCTGCTTGTCTCGCATTGGCTTCTGAAAAAAGAGAGTTCGGCGGCCCATAGGCTCTTTCGCGTGCTCGCCGGCATCCAGATCGCACTGCTGTTCGTCATCATGGCGTCCGCTGTCCAGCGTCTCGTGCTGCTGACCGGAGATCTCGGTTACGGCCTCACGACGGTGCGGCTCTATCCGATGATCTTCATGACGTGGCTCGCCATCGTCTTTGTACTCTTTGGGGTGACGGTGCTGCGCGGTGCCCGGCGTCATTTCGCCTGGGCGGCCCTCTGGTCCGCGATCGTTGTACTTGGTGCGGCCCATGTTCTGAACCCGGACGCATTTATCGTCAAAACTAATATTGGGTTGATGCAGCACGGACGTGATTTTGACGCGTCCTACAACTCGTCGCTCAGTGACGACGCGATTCCCGTGTTGGTCGCGAACTGGGGTGCAATCTCAACTGAAGATCGCTGCTCGATCGGTTCGGCGGTACATTATCGTTACCGAAAGCTCGGCGAGTCGTTCGATCTCCGTTCGTTCAATCTTTCGCGACGAACGGCGTACAGGCTGCTTCTCCAGAACGATGGCCTTCTTCATCAGACCGAGGGTTGCCCTGCCGCATACTCGAACGACCGTGAAACTTCGACCGAAGGCGAGTAACCCGGTGCGCTGCGTGTCACGACAAGTTAGAAGTTCTTGATTTTACTTAGCACAATCCTCTAAGATTGGGCAGACGCGACCCAAGTTTCTGTCTAAAAATGGCCCATTCTATGAATACTCAACGCGACCTGATCCGCGAGTACCTCTCGTACTGCCGCGTCGAAAAGGGTTTGGCGGCAAATTCGATCGCGAGTTACGAGCATGACCTCGGGCGGTTGAGGGACTGGGCAGTCAAGAATGCGTACGATCTGCTAATGTTGACAAGACAAGACCTACGCGAGTGGCTGATCGACCTTGGGGCGGAACAGTTATCCGGGAATTCCAAACGGCGCATGATCAGCACGGTTCGCGGGTTTTACAAATTCCTGATGTTTGACGGGCATTTGACCAAAAACCCGGCTGAGGATCTGGCTGCACCGCAGAAGGGGGCGTACCTTCCACGATTCCTGAATCAAAGCGAGATCGAATCGCTGCTCTCGACGCCCGACGTTTCGACCGCACAAGGGCTCCGGGACAGGGCTCTGCTTGAACTGATGTACGCGTCAGGCCTGCGTGTTTCCGAGGCGGTCAACTTGAAAGTTCACGATATCGACATCGATGCCGGAATATTGACCTGTACCGGTAAAGGCTCGAAAACTCGTCGGGTGCCGGTCGGTGCGAGCGCCGTCGAGTGGCTGAAGAACTATCTCGCGTCGCGTCGAAGACTGGAAAATATCCGGGTCGACAGGCTATTTGTAAACTCTAACGGCTTGCCGGTGACCCGGCAATCGATCTATCTGTCGATCATCAAGTATGCCGAGCAGTGTGGGTTCAAAGGCGTCACGCCGCATACGCTTCGGCATTCGTTCGCTACGCACCTGGTGCAGAATAATGCCGATATCCGCTCGGTACAGCAGATGCTCGGTCACGTCGATATTTCCACCACGCAGGTCTATACGCACATCACGAGTGCCCAGTTAAAGCTAAACTACGCAAGGTTTCACCCCAGGTCGCGCTCGAAATAGCGCGAAAAACCCGCAGTTCCGCGCTTGCATGTTGTCAAAGTCTCCGCTATCATTGGAAATTTGCTAATTGGCTCAATTAGCCGATTGCTTGGATAAAGAAAAGTTTTGCATGGGTGGTCGAGCGGTCAATGGCATCGGGCTGTAAACCCGACGGATTAATTTCCTACGTAGGTTCAAATCCTACCCCATGCACCAGTTATTTGATTTCGGGTCGTGGATAGCGGACTTCAGTGGACCGTCCAGGATCAAAGGTCTTTTAGATCGGAAAAAAAGGATTGCGGGAGTAGCTCAGTTGGTAGAGCGTCAGCCTTCCAAGCTGAATGTCGCGAGTTCGAACCTCGTCTCCCGCTCCAAATGTTTTACGAATGGGCCCAAGTAGCTCAGGGGTAGAGCGCATCCTTGGTAAGGATGAGGTCGCGGGTTCAAATCCCGCCTTGGGCTCCAGGCTCTACTGTTTTATTTGATTACCAAAAGAGGACGACTAAAGAGATGAGTAAGGAAAAATTTGACCGCAGCAAGCCGCACGTGAACATCGGGACGATCGGGCACGTGGATCACGGCAAGACGACATTGACGGCAGCGATCACGAAGGTGATGTCGAAGCACAATCCGAAGA
>JAIBCA010000162.1 GCA_019694345.1 Pyrinomonadaceae bacterium
ATAAAGACGATCGTCCGCTTATTCTTTTTCGCGGCTGAAAACTGTCGTGCGAGTTCAAGCAGGCCTGATGTGCCCGACGCATTGTCATCCGCACCATGATGTACCTCGGTCGAGTTTGGGGCGAGGCTGCCCTGACCGCCGCGCCCGAGATGGTCGTAATGTGCCCCGATGACAATGTACTCATTTTTCAGCACCGGATCGGTTCCGGGCAGCACGCCGATGATGTTGTATGCCGGCGAGGTCTTCTTAACGAGATTGACCTTAAAGCTGGCGATAGGCCGAGTGTCCGGAATGCGGACGTTGACCTTTACGGCGGGGTCCTTACGCATCGCGGTCAAACCCTCGATGGTTTTGAGTTCGTCCGCGTTGACGCCTAGGATGTTCTCGGCCACGTTTCGAGATATCACAAATGTCGGTATCGCAGCCTCGCCGGTCGTCTGGTCGTACTTGAGCTGCGTCAACTTGTCGTCCTCGAAGTTAGCCTCGCGCGATATGAGCAACATCCCGATTGCGCCGTGATCTTTGGCGATCAGAGCCTTGGTCCGGGCATCAATTCTACCGAATGCGCTTTGCGGATTGTCATTGTCCGGATTTCCATCAAAAACAATGACGATCTTGCCCTTGACGTCGATCTCGACGCCGTTCGGCTTATAGTCGTCATATTTCAGCTCGGCGGACGTAATGCCGAATCCGGCATAGACGACGCTTGCTGCCCCCGAGCTGCCATTCGGCGAAAATCCGACCGGCCGGGCCGGAACGAGGTTTTCGACCTTGATACGCTTGCCGTCCTTTTGGGTCAGTTCGAGCATGAACTCATTGCCCGTTTTGCCCATCTCTACGCCGGTAACATATTGAAAAGGCTGCATAAAATTAGCCTTTCCCGCGGCGGTCTTGAATCCCGGTTTGAGCTTGAGAGCGGCAAATTGATTGGTCACATAACCGGCCGCCGCGGTCGCACCCGGTTCGCCGGTACGCCGGCCCTCGAGCTTGTCCGACGCGAGGTAATTGACGTGTTTGCGAAGATTTGCCTCAACAACGTCGGCTTTGACTGCCTGCGCTTTTTGGCCTGCGACGCTTAGAACTAAAGTAAAAACTAAAACTAGACCGAATAAATTGCGTTTCATAAATTGATCGTCCTATTGAAAACGTCCCGAAGCTTAACCGCTGCCGCATGAACCTCGCGCGCCTTTTTGAGGTCAGCAGCCGACAGCTTGTCACGCGTCCTGCCGTCTATTATCACGCGGATCGCCCGGCCGGCGTCGTAGTAAATACGGCTTTCGGCCGGGGTCATTTCGTCATCTTCTGCTTTCTGAAAATAGAATATCAGGCGGCCGAGACCATCGAATAGATATTCTTCAGCGTATTTGCGATTCGATACCGATCGGACCGCTTTGACCAGCACAAGCTCGTCAGGATAATGGTGCTCCTCGCTGTTGCCGCCCTTGTAAAAGAACTTGAACTTCTGGCCGTAGATACCGACAGCCCGCCATTGGTGCCCCCGGCTATTGATCGCCAGTTCGTTCATCACGAACTCGCCGATCTCGCCTTGCTCGTCATCGGTCTCGGCCAGGCGTGCCTTCTCAGCGGCGTCGGAATAGGCCTTTCGGATCGACTCAACAGCTTTATTTGGTGATTGGGCCGAAACCGTCAGTACCGCAAACAAAAAAAATGAAACGAAGACGATCTGATTTTTCATATAAAATAGAACGCTTCGTCTCATTTAACTTGTATGTTCCTGAGGCCTTTTCCGGCCTAATCTACCCAGTCCGCGATGAACACGTTTGTATCGCCGACCTTTGCGTCATTTCGGTTTGAGGCAAATACGAGCTTTTTGCCGTCCGGCGAGAACATCGGAAATCCATCGAATGTCTCATTGAAAGTGACTCGTTCAAGGCCCGTCCCGTCCAGATTGATCAGAGCGAGATCAAAGTTGCGTTTGCGCGGATCCGAGGCGAAATAATTCGTGCAAAAGATGATCCGCTTTCCATCCGGTGTAAAGAACGGAGCAAAAGAACCGGCACCGAGTTTTGTGACCTGACGCTTGTTGGTCCCGTCGGCGTTCATGATCCAGATCTCAAACGCTGTCGGTACGATCAGGTGCTGGGCCAGTAGGTCCTTGTACGTTTTGATCTGTTCAGGGGTCGACTGTGTCGAACGGCGATACACGATCGACTTGCCGTCCGGCGAAAAGAACGCTCCGCCATCGTAACCGATCTCGTCGGTTAGGCGCTTGACGTTCTTTCCGTTGGCATCCATCGAATAAAGGTCCAGATCCCCGTCGCGCTCAGACGTGAACACGATCTTCTTGCCGTTCGGGCTAACAGTAGCCTCGGCGTCGTATCCGGGTGTGTTTGTGAGCTTTGTAATGTTTTTGCCGTCGACGGTCGAGGTGTAAACGTCATAGTCCGGATAGACCGGCCAGACATATCCTTTGGAGAAATCAGGGTTGGGCGGACATTCCTTCTTGCCGCCGTGGGTCGAGGCATAGAGGATCTTTTTGTTGCCCTTCATAAAGTAAGAGCAGGTCGTGCGGCCCTCGCCGTTCGAAACCATCTTAACGTTCGAACCGTCGATATTCATGGTAAATATCTGGTCGCAAGCGAGATTGTCCCGCTTTGATTGAAAGATAAGACGCTTCCCGTCGAACGAAAAATACGCCTCAGCGTTCTCGCCGCCAAAAGTGAGCTGCTTGATGTTCTTCAGGTGCTTTTCGCCGTCGAACGCCAGCGACTTTTGCTGGGCGGGAGTGGCGGCGACGAAAGTAACGACAAGTGTAAATGCAATTAGAAAAAGTCTCATATTGTACAAATATAGCATTTTAGTAGCCCGCGGCGCTCACGGCGTGGCTGCCAAAATGCTAAATTTTGCTGATTCTCGTCATAAATCCCCGGCAGCGTGGTCATCGAGCCGATCATCGCCGCCGTCGCACAGGTACCCATTCTGTTGAATAGGCTCCGCCGGACAATCACTTCCAGCTTTTTGATAGCCGCGCCCGGGCCGTTTGCGGTCGATACCATGCTGATCCGGAACAGCTCGATCGCAGTGATATACCCACATAGCATCGACCGTTCGAATCCTTGGCCAAAAGAAACTTCAGGCGAGTCGGGGCATAATGCATTCAATGGCTTTTTTGTGAGTCCTAGATCGGCCGATAGTGCTCGATGCCGCCGCTGATCTCGAGTGCGATCTTGCCCTCGGAGTGGGCATAGTCGAGGTGGGCGATGGCTTCGGAGATCGCCAAGAAGCGGTGAACGTCGTGTCCGAACGAGTCTGCGAAGAGACGTTGTGCAACTGCGTATGCGGTTGACTCGCCGTCGCCAAGCAACCCGATTACCTTTCGCTGGCGATCGTCGATAGCCCTAACGTAGCGGTTAAAGATCTCGTCAAAATCAGTCACCGGTTCGCCGTGGCCGCCGTAAGCAAGAGTCGGCGAATAACTCCGAAGCCTAGCGAGCGAAACAAGGTATTCCGCAAGTGAACGAAAGCGTTTTGCCGGGTCGACGGGGTCCGGCGCGAATATAGGGTTCGGCGTGATCCGTTTGATGACACAATCACCGCAGATCAGTGTCCGATCGGCCTCACGCACAAATGAGCATGAGCCCGGGGTGTGCCCGGGCGTATGCAGCACACGCAAAGATCCTCCCTCGAACATCAGTTCGGCATCGTCCCTGAGTGGCGAGTATTCTCCTTCCGCAAGGGAATCCGTAAGAAGGCTGATCTCCTCATAAAGCCCGCGCATGTCCTGGAAGACCTCGTCTGGCACACCCGAACGCAGCATCAGCGTACGGTGCTCTTCGTGAGCAAGCCGGCCGATGAGATTACCGGTCTCCCATTCGTGGATCAGAACTTCGGCGTTTTTAGATTCGTCGCGGACCTGTTTGGTCAGACCGCAATGATCCTCGTGGGCGTGGGTCAGGACGATCCGCCTGACATCGGCAAATCCGATGCCGTGCTGCCCAAGCTTTTCGCGTAGTGCCCTAGCCGCTTCGGGTGTTTTGGGCCCGACGTCGATCAGGGTCACCGGATCTTCTTTGATCAAGTAAACGTTGACATCGCCCACATAGAATGGGGTCGGGATCGACAGCGGAATGATCTTCATAAATGATAGTTGCGGCAACTAAAACGAATAGCACGAAATACCGTCAAAATACAGCCTTAGTAGCCGCTCCCGGACCATCGCGGCAGAGTCCGGAACTCACTTTGGCCGATTTGAGAGGAATTTGGCCAGGCTGTCGAACTGTTCAGGGTGCTCATCAAAATCAGATGATCCGAAACGTCAAACATCTAAAATTACAAAAATGCTACATTTTTGCTTGCCTAAAATTAGTTTTTGGGGTAAAAATTTCAAAGCTAATCTATTCTTTGCAATTATCTGACCGCAATAGTTCTAAGTAAGTTTGTATCCGATCGTCGATCCGGTCCAGGTAAGCGGGGATTTCTAAATTCCCCCTTCACGATCCAGCAGCGACAATTGCCGGCAGAGATTCAGATGTACCAAGAGTTTAAGGAGATAAAATCAATGAGATCATTACCGTCAAACGCGGCGGCAACCCTTTCACGTTTTGTGATTTTTGCGGTTGCTTTGCTGGTGTTTTCAGCGTCTGCGATGGCTCAGGCACAGGCAACCGCTGCCGACCTTTCGGGAACGGTCACCGACCCGAGCGGCGCAGTCGTCGCGGGTGCGACCGTCACCGCCAAGAATATCGGCACTAGTGCCGCGCGTACTGTCGTTTCAGGGCCAGATGGCGATTATCAGTTCATCGGCCTACCGCCGGGCGAATATGAGATCTCCGCACAGGCGTCCACCTTCAAGAGAGTGGTCATATCGCCTGTCCGGCTGACAGTTGGCCAAAGTGCTGAACTGTCGATCAAGCTTGAGATCGGTGCCCAGGATGTTGTCGTTAACGTATCAGGCGACGACATCCAGTTGATCGAGACGACCCGCACGACGGTCGCCAACACGATCGACCAGGCCCGCATCAACAACCTTCCTATCAACGAACGCAGTGCGACGGGCTTTGCTCTGACGCTCTCGACGGTTGGCCGCGACAACGGCCGCCCGGTCGGCCCGGCACCGACCTCCGGTCTCAATATCGGTGGCCAACGCGGCCGCTCAACACTGGTTCAAGTCGACGGAGCTGATTTTACCGACAACTCGATCAACGCTGCACGTTCGACCGTTTCGCAAGAAGCGGTACAGGAATATCAGGTTACGACCAACTCGTATATGCCCGAATTCGGTCGGGCGACCGGCGGTATCGTCAACGTGGTCACCAAGCGTGGTACTAACGAATTTCACGGTAACGTTTTTGGATTTATCCGCGACCGTAGCATCCAGGCCAAGAATGCCTTTGCTCCGCTGATCGACAATGATCCGAACAAGAAGCCGGGCTACACGCGTACCCAGTACGGAGCAACGCTTGGTGGCCCGATCGCACGTGAAAAGGCCTTCTTCTTTATCGCCTTCGAACAGCGTCGCCGTCAGGAGTCGGGTTTCTTCACCGGCGACATTATCGGCGGTGCGACGTCGAGCGTCACGATCGGAGCTCCGATCCTGCCATTTACGCAGACGTTTACCGGATTGACCTCGGCCCAGGCCGCGTACGTCCAGTCGCTGATCGCGTCGGGCGTGCCTGCGAATATCAATCAGGCCGTCAGCTACGCTTATCTGACCTCGGCCGGAACTCAGACTGCTCTAAATGGCGGTAGCACGCTGATAAGTGCCGGCGGTGCCATCCCGGCCGGACAGGTCGTGGGCAACCGCTTTTTCCTTTCGGGAGCTCCGGTACCACTGACGCGTAACGCAAACGGCGAATTCGTCGCGTTTCGTCCGCTGAGCCAGTTGCGTCGAGTCTTCCCCATCTCGGAGGCAACGACCTATTATTCGGGACGTTATGATCAGGTCCTGGACGATCAGAATCAGTTGTCGATCCGTCTCGGCTACAACCCGAGCCGCATCAACGGTATCCAGGACGAGTCGCAGAATCAGACGCTCGGACAGAACGATTACTCGCGTACGGGTATTCAGGATCTCAAGGACGTTTCCTTCGGAGCGTCGGTGACCAGCATTCTTCCGAAAAATCTGATCAACGAGTTCTATTTCAACTTCGGCCGACGCGATGCCAAATTTGACTCGCAGGTTCCAAGCGTTGCACTTCAGATCGCCGGCACCGGTTTTATCGGGTCAAATCCGTTCTCGCCGGTCGCGCGTCGCGAAAATCGCTATCAGATCCGCGACAATATGACGTGGGCTCCGAAAAACCATGTCTTCAAGTTCGGATTTGATATGAACTACATCCTTGGACGTGCCAGCTTTGAGTTGAACTTCCCCGCGCTGTTCAACTTCAGCCAGCAGTCCTGTAGTTCGCTCATCTCGGGATGTACCGGTCCTGCACTTACCGCGATCCAGTCATACGGCCTTGGTTTCCCGAGCGTTTTCATTCAGGGCTTTGGTGACCCGAATAGCTCGATCAAAAACAAACCGATCGGTATGTTCTTCCAGGACACGTGGAAGGTCAGTAAGCACTTCACGTTCAACTACGGCGTCCGCTACGACATCGAGTTGACCGATCAGTTTGCCCCGAGTTCGTTCCGCGATCCGCTGACAGGTATCACCTTATCTCAGCAGGATGTGCAGACGGCTCAGGATGCATTGAACATCACACAGGGCTTCCCGCGTGACCGTAACAACATCGCGCCGCGACTCGGTTTCGCTTGGGATGTCAGAGGCAACGGCAAGACAGTCATTCGCGGTGCGGCCGGTATGTTCTATGATCATCCGCTACTCACTGTGTCTTTCAACTCAAACGTTGCTGACGGTTCGCAGCAGCAGCAGGCGACACTTTTGCCGATCGGCGGTCCGTCACCGCTTGGCCTGTTCAATGCATTTCAGGTAATGCACGGAACTCTGATCCCATGTAACTTTGTCGGTGCATCGCCTGGAACGAACTGTACCCCGGGCCTCGCAGCCTCGGCTCAGTATCAGCCGGGCTTTATGCGTTTCAACCCGAACAACTTCACCGGGTTCGGGCCGATCCTGCCGTTCACGCTTCACGTATCGAAGGATTTCGAATATCCGTACGCGATGCAGGGCAACCTAGCCTTTGAACAGCAGATCGGTAAGGATATGTCGCTCTCAGCCAGCTACATCACCGTAAATTCGCGTCACCTTGCGCACCCGCAGGACGTCAATCAGGTGAACCTACAGGCTCTGACCGACAATTTCCGCCGATACACTGCAAATAACCCTCTCGCGTGCGGCGGGCCTTGCGGACCGAACGGACGTGCTCCGTCGAATTTGTCGGAAGCCGCATTCTTCTCGATGCCGACGACGTCGAATGCTCTTTACACTGTCGTCATCCCGGGACTGATCGCTGTCAACAACACGACCGGCCTCAGGATCGTCAGCCCGATCGTTGCCAACTACTTCCGTCGCCTCGGCCCGAACTACTTCTTCGCCGCGGCTGTCACCGGCGGAGCAGTTACCAAGGCCGTACTCGACGCTCAACTTGCCGGATCGCTTCGTTCGGTTGGGCCGATCAACCCGTATGCCGACGTTAACGCTCAGGTGTCAGACGGCAACTCTTCGTACAATGCCTTGAATATCGAACTGAAAAAGCGTTTTTCAAGCAATATTCAGTTCTTTGCGACGTACACCTGGTCACACTCGATCGACGATTCGTCAGATCTGCAGACGCTGCTGAAACCGCAGGATAACAACAACTTCCGTGCGGAGCGTTCTGATTCGCTCTTCGATCAGCGTCACCGTTTTGTCTTCAGCGGCGTTATCGGTGCCCCGGACGCGTGGAAATCGGGTTCGGCGATCAAACGATTCATGCACGGATTTACGTTTGCCCCGATCATCGAATATGGTTCGGGCCGTCCGTTCAACATTCTGGCCGTCGGCGACAACAATGGCGACTTCCAGAGTACGAACGAACGTCCGACCGTAAGGACCGATGGTTCACTCTGTGCTACCGGCGTTGACGCTAACTGCTTCCAGGGCGTTTTCCCGCTGAGCGGAAATTTGGGACGTAACATGGGTATCACCCGAAACTATTTCTCGGTTGACGCACGTCTGGCGAAGAAGATCCGCTTCGGTGAACGCTTCAGTCTGGACCTCATTGCCGAAGGCTTCAATTTGTTCAACCGCTTTAACGAAGCGGCGGCAAACCCGTTCTATCAGGTCGTCAATTCTGTCGGCCAGAAGAAGGGCGGCAAGTACCTCAGCAACTCGACGTCCGCTTTTGATCCGAGACAGTTCCAGTTCGGTTTGAAGTTCAACTTCTAAACCGTTTGGTCTCGGCAAAACGTGCGGCCGGATATTCATTGAGTATCCGGCCGCATTTTTTTGCGTCCTGATATATCGCTCAGGTACTCTATCGATGATGTCGCTTTCGGCAAATATCAAGCAGTTTGCGATCGACGCCGGATTCGACCGTGTGTCGATCGTGCCCGCCGTGAGACTTGACGACGAGGCTGAACGGCTCAGCGAATGGCTCGACGCCGGATATCACGCGTCGATGGATTGGATCGCCCGCGAACCGCAGCGGAGGGCCGATCCGCGAGAGATATTTCCGGCGGCCCGATCGGTGGTCGTCGTACTCAAGAACTATTACACGGACCACCGGCACACTTCTCCAGGCAAGATCTCGCGGTACGCCTGGGGCGACGATTATCATGATGTGGTCGGTTCGGGGCTGCGGACCATGCTCGAACGGATACGTCTCGAGGTGCCCGAGATTGAAGGCAAGGTCTGTGTTGATACGGCACCGATGATGGACAAGGCATGGGCAGTGCGAGCCGGACTCGGCTGGATAGGCAAACACTCGAACGTTATCACCCGTGACCTCGGGTCGTGGGTCTTCATCGGTGAACTTATCCTCGATCTAGAACTCGAATACGATAGCGGCCTGGTCGAGGATCATTGCGGCACCTGTACCGCGTGCCTCGATGCGTGTCCGACCTCGGCGATCGTCGAGCCGTACATCGTCGACTCCGTAAAGTGCATCTCATACGCGACCATAGAGTACCGCGGCGATCAAATTCCGCCGGAGGTATCATCTCATCTCGACGGCTGGCTCTACGGCTGCGACATCTGCCAGGACGTTTGCCCTTGGAATCGTTTTGAGAAGCCCACCTCGGATGTACGTTTCGAGCCGAGGCTCGGGCAAACGTCGGTGGAACCAAACGGTATTCTCGAAATGGAGCATCCCGAATACGTTGAGCGCTTTCGCCGATCGCCGATCAAACGTGCAAAATTGAACGGCCTCAAGCGAAACGCTAAACACCTTATGAAATAGACTCTTGCAGTGTGGTATAACCGTAAAATGAAAAAGACCAGTCTCTCGTCGCAAGCCACTCTTATCTTCGCGATCGCCGTCATCACAATCGGCACATTCGTCTCAGCGAACGCTCAGTCAAAGACGGCATCTTCCGAATTCAAACGGCTCGTCGATCTTCGCAACGCACTGGCAAAGATACCTCCCGATAAGCTTGACCGTGAACCGCATAAGAGCTTTATTAAGCGAAATCAAAAGGACATAACCTACAGCGATCCGGCGGGCCAGTGGTTCGTCAGGTCGGAAAGGTTCTGGGACCTGAGCCGAAAATACAAGTCACAACCGCTTGCCGACGATATCGCTTGGGCGGCCGCAGAAAACCCGTTGCCAGGCGAGTGCGAAGGCTACGTAAATTGTTATATTTACAACGCTCTGGCGACATACGGCGAGTATTTGAAGTTGTATCCCAGAGGCCGGAGCAGCAAAAAGGCTCTGAATAAGATCGCGACATACCTCGGCTACATTACCGATGACATCATCGGCAAAAAGGGCAATTACGACGGTCCGGCCGACAGCGGCGACCGAGCGGACCTCGCTAAGATGATCGGGGAATTGCGGGTCGTTCTTGCTAGCGTCTCACACGCTGAACGAGCGAAGGTGATCTCGCACCTCGATACTATCGGCGGCGCTTACAAGTAACGCGAATTTCGTCTATCAATCCTGTATCATTAAGCCAATGCTTCGCGATGCCTACAACCGGACGATCCGCGACCTTCGCATTTCGGTTACCGACAGGTGCAACTTCAGGTGCTTTTACTGTCTGCCGAACGGCGAACCGCCGATGGCCCGCAAGGATACTATTCTTACGTTCGAGGAAACGGCATATGTCGCCGACATATTTGTTTCGCTCGGTATCGAGAAGATCCGTCTCACCGGCGGCGAACCACTCCTGAGAAAGGACATCGCGACGCTTGCGGCGGAGATCGCCGTACTTAAGCCGCGTCTCAAGGATCTCGCGTTGACGACGAACGGTTTCATATTTCCGGGACTCGCCGACGAACTTCACTCCGCCGGCGTCGACCGTGTAACTATCAGCCTCGACAGTCTCGACCGGGACAAATTTATCAAAATGACCGGCGTTGACGGGCTCGAAAAGGTCTTTGCCGCGATCGAATCGGCAAAACGAGCTGGCTTTGACCCGGTCAAGGTCAACGCTGCAGTGATCCGCGGCCACAATGACGACGAATTTGTAGAATTTGCACGTTTTGCCCGCGAATTCGGCGTATCGATGCGTTTTATCGAGTTCATGCCGCTTGACAGCGGTCATGAATGGAACCGTGACCTGGTCGTTCCGGGCCGAGAGATATTTGAAACGATCAATGCCGTTTACCCACTGAAATTGAGAAACCCCGACCGTGGATCCGAGACCGCGTGGAAGTACGTTTTCGCCGATGGCTCGCCTGGCGAGATCGGCATCATCGCGCCCGTCACCGAGATGTTTTGCGGGGCATGCTCACGTATCCGTCTGACCGCCGACGGCCAGATCCGAACTTGCCTTTTTTCGACCACTGAACACGATCTTCGCGGCGTGCTGCGTAGCGGCGTGCCGCGTGCCGAGATCGCTCGTTTCATCGAGAGCGTCGTGCTCAATAAAGAACCGCGTCACCGTATAAATGACGCGGACTTCGTCCAACCTTCGCGGACAATGAGTTTTATCGGCGGTTAGATCTATAATCGCTCAAACCTCGCCTGGAAGAATCTCAGATACTTTGGCTCGTACACCATTTTGAGTCCGCGCGTCTGGTCGCGCGTCTCGTAAGCGGCTCGGACCGACTCGGCCACGACATCCATATGCGCCTGGGTATAAACGCGTCTCGGGATCGTTAGGCGTGTAAGTTCGAGCTTCGGGTAGTTATGGTCGCCCGTCTTCGCGTTGCGGCCGGCCGATGCTATGCCACGTTCCATCGAGCGGATGCCCGAGTCAAGATAGAGCTCGGCAGCGAGAGTCTGCGCCGGAAACTTGATCTGCTCCAAGTGCGGATAGAATGCCTTTGCGTCGAGAAATATAGCATGGCCTCCGACCGGATGAACGATCGGTATTCCCCAGGTCGTAAGCAGTTCGCCAAGATAACGCACCTGGCCGATGCGGGATTGAATGTGTTCATCCTGAACGCTTTCGGCGATACCGATCGCCATAGCCTCAAGATCTCGGCCCGCGAGCCCGCCGTAGGTGTGCAGCCCCTCGTAGACCACGACCAGATTGCGCAGTTCTTCAAACAACTCGCGATCATCCACCGCCAGCCAGCCACCAATGTTGACCAGACTGTCCTTTTTGGCGCTCATCCAGGCGCCGTGCGAGTACGAACAAAATTCGAGCAATATTTCGGCGATCGACCTGTTCTCGTAACCGTCTTCGCGTTCCTGTATAAAAAAGGCATTTTCGACCAGGCGCGTGGCGTCCAGAAAAACCTTGATACCGTGATGGTCCGCCAATTTACGAACGGCCTTGATGTTTGCCATGCTAACAGGTTGTCCGCCCGCCATATTTACGGTGCCGGCTACACTGACATAGGCGATATTCTCAGCGCCTTCACGCTTGATCAGCGATTCGAGCTTGTCGAGGTCGATGTTCCCTTTGAATTTATGCAGTATCTGCGGGTCGTGAGCTTCGTCGATGATAACGTCAACGAATATGCCACCGGCAAGTTCCTGATGGAGCCGAGTGGTCGTAAAATACATGTTTCCCGGTACGTATTGACCCTTTTTGATCACGGCTTGACTGATCAGGTGCTCTGCTCCGCGTCCCTGATGAGTCGGGACAATGTACTTGTAGCCGTAAAATTTCTGGATCGCCGCCTCAAGGTGGTAGAAGTTGCGGCTGCCGGCGTAAGCCTCGTCTCCGAGCATCATTCCCGCCCACTGCCTGTCGCTCATGGCGCCGGTCCCGCTGTCTGTTAGCAGGTCAATGTACACGTCGTCCGAACGCAGCAGAAAGGTGTTGTAGCCGGCCTCAGCAAGGGCCTTTTCGCGGTCATCGCGGGTGATCATGTTGAGCGGTTCGACCATTTTGATCTTCCACGGTTCGGCCCATGATCGCCTGCTGAACTGCTGGCCTATGGTCATTAGAGTATTCGGTGACATCTGTTTGGTTCTCCTTGCAGCGAAGATTCGTTCTAGTCCTGTTTCGTGCGGCGAATGATTGCCCGACTGGCAAGGCCGTGCCGCAACGCGCGCGGTAATCGGCAAACGGAACCATTTCGGTCCCGATCCACCGTCGGCCATATCTCAACCGCGCCGAAATATAGGAGAATTATGCTCCGAAACTATTGGGAAAAAAGTGACCTGCGACACAACCCGCGGGCAAAAGTAAATTAACCCTGCTTACGGCCGGCCATATCAAGGCCGACGGCGGCGACAAGGATGGAGCCTTTGATAATGTCCTGCATAAAGTCTCGAACGTTGAGCAGAGACATTCCGTTATCAAGGCTCGCCATGATCAGGGCTCCGAGACATGCGCCGAAGATCGTGCCGCGCCCGCCGACCAGCGAGGCTCCGCCGATTACGCAGGCCGCGATCGCGTCGAGTTCCTTAAGCGTGCCGGCGTCAGGTGTCGCACTGCCGACGCGGCCGGCAAAGATCAGCGCCGCGAGGCCCGTCAATGCGCCGAGGATCATATAGACCTTGAGCACATTACGCCGATTGTCGATGCCCGAGAGCCGAGCAGCGTCGGCGTTGCCGCCGATAGCGTACAGATATCGTCCGAACGTCGTCGATGTCGTCATGAATGCGCCGAACAACGCTACGACGACAAATATCAATACAGGGATCGGCACACCTTTGCCTTCGTACGAGTTCATCACCCAAATGAAAGCGATGATCGCCCCGACCGGCAGGATGGATCCAAGCAGTGCGCCGCCGTAGTTTGCCTCGCCAAGGCCGTAGGTCTTGACCGAACGAGCCCGCTGCACCGCCATGACCAGAACGAAACCTATCGCCACAGCCGCCAGCAACCAGCCTACATTCGCACCGACGTAACTCTGCCCGATCGCCTTGAATGATTCATCGGATATCGGGATCGTATTGCCGCTCAAAAGCCATTTGACAGCACCGCGCCACGCCAGCAGGCCGCCGAGCGTGACGATAAATGCCGGAATATTGAGATAAGACGTCAGAACTCCATGCACCAGCCCGATCACGACGCAAACTGCGATCGCCAGCATTATCGCTATCGGGAGCGAATATCCGGCGGCAAGAGCCCACGCCGCCATGCCGCCGGCGAACCCGAGCACCGAACCCACCGAAAGATCGATGTTACCCGATACGATGACCATCAGCATTCCGACCGCCAGAATGCCGGTCACCGACATCTGGGTCATCAGATTCGAGAGGTTTCTTGGCGTCAAAAAGATCGAGTCCGTCGCCCAATGAAAATACGCCCAGATCAGCCCCATCACCGCGATCATGACGTACGCCCGCAAGGACGCTGTGTTTATTCGAGATTTGATCGTTTCGTCCATCTGTTTAAGTCTGCTCGACCGGTTCGCGCATTCGAACGTGTGTCAGAGCGTACCGGCATTCCGTTAATAAGAACCTGTCGCTGCCGCCATTACCTTCTCCGGCGTTGCTTCGCTGCGTGTGAACTCACCGGTTACACGGCCTTCGTGCAGGACCATGACCCGATCTGAGAGCCCCAAAACCTCAGGCAATTCCGACGAGACAAGCACGATCGCCATTCCCTCTTTCGCGAGGCGGTTGATCTCTGCATAGATCTCCTGTTTGGCGCCGACATCGATGCCACGTGTCGGTTCATCTAGAAAGAGAATTTTTGGATGCGTTAAGAGCCATTTGCCCAGCACGACCTTTTGCTGATTGCCGCCGGACAGGGTACCGGCGATCGTCAGCGGCGAGTTAGCCTTGATCCGGAGGCTTTTCATTGGGCCGGCGGCCGCGATGGACTCCCGTGTGCGGTTGCAGACATATCGCCCCGAAATGCTCTTCAAGCCCGCGAGCGTCATATTGTCCAGGATGGTCTGCTCAAGTATCAGGCCGAACCGTTTGCGGTCCTCCGTAACAAAGCCGATCCCGTGCGCGATCGCGTCGGCCGGCGATGAAATGGCAGCGATGCTTCCGTCGACCGATATTTCGCGGCTAAATTTGCCTTTCCACGCGCCGAATATCGCCATAAGCAACTCCGAACGCCCGGCCCCCATTAATCCCGCGATCCCGAGGACCTCGCCCTTTCGCACGGCAAACGAAACGTTCTCGACGAGGGCCTTATCAGGCCGATCGATCGAATAGACGTTCAGCCCCCTGACATCGAGCGCGGTTTCACCGAATTCGTGTTCGGGTTTTGGGAAAATATCGCCGACTTCGCGCCCGACCATTGCCGCTATCACCTTGTCTTTCGTCAGTTCGGCCGCGGAGTGAGTGCCGACCGTCCTGCCGTCACGAAGCACGCTGATGCGGTCGCTCATTCGGAAGACTTCGTCAAGCTTGTGCGAGATGTAGATCATCCCGACGCCGCGCGATTTGAGCTTTTCGAGGATCGTGAAAAGGGTCTCGACCTCCGATTCGGTCAATGCGGCGGTCGGTTCGTCGAGGACCAGAATGCGCGCATCTTTCGAGAGCGCCTTAGCGATCTCAACTAGCTGTTGCTGGCCGATACCGAGGTTTCCGACAATTACGCGCGGATCGATATCGAGATTCAGATCGCGCAGCAGATGTGAGGCCTTATGGTACAGTTCGGTCCAATTGATGACGCCGAACCGGGACGGTTCCTTACCCAAAAAGATATTTTCGCCGACTGTGAGTTCCTTAACGAGCGACAATTCCTGAAAAATGATCGAAACCCCGGCCGCTTCGGAATCGCGTATGCCCCGAAAGCTCCGTACCGTGTTGTCGATCAGGATGTCGCCCTCATAAGATCCATGCGGATAAACGCCGGAAAGTACTTTCATCAGCGTCGATTTGCCGGCACCGTTCTCGCCAACGAGGGAATGAAATTCGCCGGCTCCGAGCGTAAAGCTCACGCCGTCCAGAGCCTTGACTCCGGGAAATTCCTTGACAATCTCGCGCATCTCGAGCAGTGACATAAGCAAATAGGTCGACGAATATTCTTCGCCGATTTTACACGTATGCAAGTTGATTCCCAAACAGCGTCCGGCTGCATGAAATAGTCGGGCGTAAAAGTACGTTTCATGGCGATTCTCCAGTGCCTGGTGCAGCCATTTTCCCTGATCGGCGCATGAATGGTGGTGTATGAGACCGTCAATTTCCGCCGTCGCATGATCTCCGAAGCCGATCGGGAGCCAATGCCCGGTCGGGAGCGTAATTTGAACACGTCGGCCGATACACTATAATTGAGGTCGTTCAGTTGTCATTAATATTATGTCCGATCACCCCTCCATAACGTCGATGTCGAGCGAGTCGCGGCTATTTCCGCCCCCGGCGGAGTTTGCCGCTGATGCTCATGTGAAGAGTTTTGACGAATACGAGCAGCTTTATGCAGAGGCGGCCGCCGACCCACAAGGTTTTTGGGCTAAGCAGGCCGAGGAACTGCACTGGTTTCGTAAGTGGGACACTATCCTTGATTGGCAGGAACCCCACGCAAGATGGTTCGTCGGCGGCAAGATCAACATTGCGTTCAACTGTCTGGACCGGCACCTTTCGACCTGGCGGCGAAACAAGGCCGCGATCATCTGGGAAGGAGAGACCGGTGAGGTCAAGACCATAACCTATCTGCAGTTGCATCAGGAGGTTTCGCGGTTTGCAAACGTGCTCAAGAGTCTCGGTGTCCGGGCAGGTGACCGCGTAGCACTATATATGCCGTTGATCCCGGCGTTGACGGTGGCGATGCTTGCCTGTGCCCGCATTGGCGCCACGCACACTGTCATCTTTGCTGGTTTTTCGGCGGACGCCATTCGCGACCGAGTTAACGACGGCGGTTGTAAGGTCATCGTCACCGCCGACGGCGGCTATCGTCGTGGCAGTGAGATAAAACTCAAGGATATCGTTGACGAGGCCGCCGAACATTGCCCGACCATCGAGGACGTGATCGTATTTCAACGAACGCACTCCAAGGTGCACATGATGCCCGGCCGCGATCATTGGTGGCACGAGCTGACTAAGACAGTAGGCATCCCGTGTCCGGCGGAAGAACTCGACTCGGAACATCCGCTGTTCATACTTTATACTTCCGGCACGACCGGTAAGCCGAAGGGCATACTGCACACGACCGGCGGTTACCTGACACAGACCGCGTATACCACAAAGCTGGTATTCGATCTTAAAGATAACGACATCTTCTGGTGTACGGCCGATATTGGCTGGGTCACCGGACATAGTTATGTGGTGTACGGCCCGCTGGCCAACGGAGCCACCGTCTTTATGTACGAGGGAGCCCCGAACCATCCTGATTTTGATCGTTTCTGGGACATGATCGACCGTCATAAGATCAATATCTTATACACAGCTCCGACCGCGATCCGCGCTTTCATCAAATGGGGCGAACAGTATCCGCTCCGGCACGACCTTTCTTCGCTACGTTTGCTGGGTACGGTCGGCGAACCTATCAACCCAGAAGCATGGATGTGGTACCACAAGGTCATCGGCAAGGGAAAATGTCCGATCATTGACACATGGTGGCAGACCGAGACGGGTTCGATCATGATCAGCCCGCTTCCCGGAGCTACTCCGACCGTACCGGGCACGGCAACGCGGCCGATACCGGGAATTCTGGTTGATATCGTTACAAAGGGCGGCAAGCCGGTAGGGCCGAACGAGGGCGGTTACCTCGTCGTGACCCATCCGTGGCCGTCGATGCTTCGCACGCTGTGGGGGGACGACGAACGATACAAACAGGCCTACTGGTCCGAGATCCCGGGCCGCTATTTTGCCGGTGACGGTGCCCGCCGCGACGAGCACGGTTATTATTGGATCATGGGCCGCGTCGACGACGTGATCAATGTCAGCGGCCATCGACTCGGCACAGCCGAGATCGAATCGGCACTCGTCTCGCACGAGGCCGTGGCCGAGGCCGCCGTCGTTGGCCGGCCCGACGAGATCAAGGGGCAGGCCATCGCGGCATTTGTCACGCTCGAGGGCGGCCGGCAGGGCGACGACGAGCTCAAGAACGTTCTCCGTGCTCATGTCGCGCACGAGATCGGTGCACTCGCCCGGCCAGACGACATTCGTTTTACTGATATGCTGCCCAAGACCCGGTCCGGCAAAATAATGCGGCGGCTTTTACGCGAACTCGCCGCCGGCGGTACCGTTGCCGGCGATGTCACCACCCTCGAAGACATCTCGGTTCTAGAAAAGCTCCGCGAGGACGAGGAATAAACCATGGCTTCACAAAACCCGGCGACGAGCCCGACTCAGGAACTTACCGAGGCCGGCCGCGAATTTTACAACCGCGGTTGGGCTCTCGGCACGAGCGGCAATTTCAGTATTCTTCTTGCACGCAAGCCGCTCCGCCTTTGCATCACCTCGGCCGGAAACGAGAAGGCAACCCTCGACGAGACCAACTTTCTCGAACTGGACGACGATGCCGAGATACTTCAGGGTTTCGGGCGTCCGTCGGACGAATCGCTGCTCCATTTGACGATATATCGGCTGCGGCCGCGGGCTCGTTGCATCCTTTACACTCATTCAGTCTGGGGAACGATGCTCTCGGACGCTAAGTATGTTGACGGGGCCATCACGCTTAGTGGCTACGAGGTGCTGAAGGGCCTATCGGGCGTCGAAACGCACGACCACACTGAGATCGTTCCGATCATCGAAAACTCTCAGGACCAAGTCGCGCAATCTCACGTTCTGCAGAACGTGCTGCTTGAGGCAGGAGATATTCACGGCATCTACATTCGCCGCCACGGGCTGTTTGCGTGGGGTGAAACGGTCGCCGAGGCTCGGCGGCACGTTGAGATATTTGAGCATTTGTTCGAGATTACGGGGCGGTCGCTCGGTATCGCAAGAAACTAAGGAAGGTAATTATGGAGATCAAGGAACTAGAAACGGCAACACTTGCCGCCGGGTGTTTTTGGTGCGTTGAAGCGGTTTTTGACGCTCTCGTCGGGGTCGAGGACGTAGTTTCGGGATATTCAGGCGGCCACACCGACAACCCGACGTATCAACAAGTATGCTCGGAAACTACCGGTCACGCCGAGGTCGTCCAGATCAGGTTCGATCCCGAGCAGCTTTCGTTCGCCGATCTGTTGCGCGTCTATTTTACGGTCCACGATCCGACCACGCTCAATCGGCAGGGCGGCGACATCGGCACGTCCTACCGCTCGGCGATCTTTTACCATTCAGAAGAACAACGGCGAATCGCGCTTGAGATCATTGCCGAGGTCACCGCCGAGGCGATCTACGACAACCCCATCGTCACCGAGGTCACGGCTTTCGAAAAGTTCTGGCCCGCCGAGGCCTATCATCAAGAATATTTCGCCAACAACCCCAACCAGCCCTATTGTGCCGCGGTCGTCGCGCCGAAGGTCGCAAAGTTTAGGCAGAAATTTGCAAACCGCCTTAAACGTTGAACTTCCGCGCCTCACGATCAGCAGAATGACCACCACTTTCTTTCGCCGAAAAGTGGTAGATCAGGTATGCTATTGCATGTCAAAAATTGTTTGACAGTTTTATACAATTTTGTTAATTTTTAATTGAAGGGCGTATCAGCCTTTACGGTGATAGGTCCCGCTTGCCCCGCAGTGCACCTCCCGAGATAAATCCCCTTCGATCTTGGATAGCAATATTCTATTGCCAAATACGACTATGACGACCACAAATCTTTTCGATCGACGCCGCCTTGCGGCACTGACCATATTCGCGACCGCCATTGTCTTTGCCGCGGCCGTCACCGGATCGCTTCGCTCGAGCGCCCAGCGTACTGCCAAATCGGTCGAACTCGCTCCGGACGCGCCCGAAGCAGCGACAATAACCGGACGCGTATTTCAGGACTTCAACAGTAATGGCCTTTACGACACGGCGACAGGTACCGACTCGATCGATGTTGGCGTGGCGGCCGTGACCGTTAGCGCGTATGATTCGGCTGGTGTCTTTAGGGGCTCCACGACCACCGCTGCCACGGGCCTTTATTCCCTCGCAGCCACCGGCACCGGGCCGTACAGAGTGGAGTTCACGACACTTCCTTCCGGATACACGCCGTCTGCTCGAAGCACTGACTCGGTGCTCGGCGGCTCAGCTACGGACGCGGGTTCGACCGTCCAGTTCGTAAACAACGTCAACACGTCGAACGTTAACCTTGCGCTGACAAGAGGCGAAGAATTTTGTCAGAACAACCCTACGATCGTCTCCTCGCGATATGCTCAGGGTGCGTCGAACGGAACGTATGCGGCCAACCCGGTGCTTTACGATTTCCCGTACACTGCTGGTACAACATATACCGATACGACTATCGCCAATTATGACAATCCGACGACTCATGCCCTGACCACCACTCAGGCGACCGTCGGCACGATCTATTCGCTCGCATACAATCGCAGCACCAACCGGCTGTACGCCGCATCATACTTCAAGCGGCACTCGGGTTTTGGGCCCGGAGCAGACGGAATTTTGAACAATGCCGACGATCCCGGCGCGATCTACGTTATAAATCCAGCCACGAGCGCCGTTACGACAGTGTTCACTGTTCCAAATGCAACGACGAATAACCACGACATACTCGATTATGCAGCCGACAACTACGACATCGGCTGGGACGGTGTCGGTAAGAGCGGGCTCGGCGGAATGGATATCGCCGCTGACAATAGCCGGCTTTTCGTAATGAACTTGCAGGACCGCAAGCTCTATGCACTCAATCCGACAACGGGAGCCAATCTCGGCAGTACGGTCGATCTTTCGACGTTAACGATGCCGACTCCGGGCGGAACCGTCGCGAACTGCGCGGCAGGTGACAAACGCCCGTTCGCCGTCCGGTTCTATCGAGGAAGTGTCTATATCGGAGCCGTTTGTTCGGCCGACTCGACCAACGACGCGAGAGACCTATACGCATTCGTCTTTCAGGTAAACCCGACCACGCTCGCCGTGACATCGACGCCGGTATTCAGCACACAGTTGAATTATAATCGCGGATTTGCCGATCCGGGCCAGGCCGCCGAATGGCGTCCGTGGGAGCCGACCATCCAGCCGAACTTCGCATTCCCGATGCCGATGCTGACGGATATCGAATTTGAGAACGGCAACCTGATCCTCGGTGTCCGTGACCGAACGGGCGATGCGGCACTCGATGCCGGCCCCGATGCCAAGCGAACCGCCGGCGACACGATCCGTGCTTGCGGAACCTTCGGCACTTGGACGCTTGAGAGCAACGGCCGTTGCGGCGGAACCGGAACGGCCCCGCAGGGAACTGGTCAGGGCCCCGGCAATGGAGAGTTCTATCACAACGACGATTTCTGTACCGCTCCGAATAACGCGAATTACCATGACGAAGTTTCTTGGGGTTCACTGCTGTATCTCCCGGGCCGTCAGCACGTCGTAACGACGCTGCTTGACCCGATCAGCCGCACTATCGACAACGGTGCCACATTTGACGGTGGTATCCGATTCTTCAACAACAACACCGGCAGTGCTGACCGGGCGTATCGCATCTACAATGGCCTTGGCGGTGTTGGGCAGCCCGATTTCGGTAAGGCGAACGGCCTCGGGTCGATGTCCGCAATGTGCTCGGCGGCTCCGATCGAGATCGGTAACCGCGTCTGGCGCGATACCAATAACAACGGTGTTCAGGATCCGGGCGAAAACGGAATTCCCGGAGTCACGTTGCGGCTCTATCAGGGTTCGTCGCCTGTTAACTATACGACCACGCCATATGCCGACAGCTTCGCCGCGATCGCGTACAACGGCTCAACCGGCTCGACCGATTGGAGTGGATCGCCATGGACCGAGACCAATGATGACGGAACCGTCACCAGCGGCAATGTTCGAGTGGTATTGGATGGAGCATTCAGCAATGCCATCCGCCTAAATAACGCAAGCGTCGGCGCGGCTCGAGTGATCAGCCTAGCCGGTGCTTCGTCGGCGACCTTGTCTTTCACGTATCGCCGCAGCAACACCCAAGGTGCGACCGTCGAGTACTTTAACGGTTCCACATGGATCGTGCTTGCCACGTACACAGCCGGTACAGACTCAGCGTACCAGCCGTCGGGCTCTATAGTACTTCCGGTAACGGCTACGGCCATTCGTTTCATGAACTCGGCCGGCAATGCGAATAATCAACGAATATTCATCGACAATGTCCAGATCACAAAGGTGTCGAATGCCCAGATCACAGACACAAACGGTGAATATTACTTCACAGGCCTCCAGCCGAATACAGCGTATCAAGTTCGCGTGGACAACCTTGCTGACTTCGCGTCGGGCGGGCCCTTGTTCGGTCTGACACCGACGGTCAAAGACCAGACCTCGCAGCTTGGTGACGATGACTCATCTGACTCGGACGCGGCATATGTTTCTAATCCAGCGGGATCGCCTGCAGGGATCCATCCCGTGATCGCTCTGACCACAGGTGCCGCGGGTTCGAACAACCACACCTATGATGTCGGTTTCGGCAACCTCGCACCTTCGGCTGCTGGCTTGTTCGTTGACGGACGTGTTACGACGCCCGAAGGCAATGGCATCAGAAATGTAATGATGACGTTGACGCTTGAGGATGGAAGTGTGAGGACCGCGGTTACAGGCGCATTCGGCTACTATCGCTTCGACGATATCCCTGGCGGACAAACAGTTGTGCTCGAGATATCGGCGAAACGATACACCTTTAACAATCCGGTGCGGCTCATTCAGATGAGCGATGACATTGCCGGACTCGACTGGACCTCAAACTAGCTTGCCCAACTAGTTTTTGATCCACTTCGGCGGCCGCTGCCCACGGCCGCCACTTTTATTTTAAAGCTTGCCGAGCAGCATCAGGACGCCGATCACGATAAAGGCAACCGCAACGATCCGCTGCAGCCACTCCGTCGGAACATATTGGCTCAACACGCCGCCAAGTAGAACGCCCAGTAGCGTGACAACGATCAACGCCAAGCTCGCACCCAGAAAGACCGAGACCTTCGATTCAGTGCTGGCCGTCATTGTTATTACAGCCAACTGAGTCTTGTCGCCGAGTTCCGCTAAAAAGAGAGTTAAGAATGCAGTGCCAAATATTTTCCAGTCCATTTGGGTATTTTACATTTCCCGGAGTTGCTTCGGCTATTCGGAGAGCCATTTGAACCGGTTCGGCTCACTCAATGATATGCGGACCGGAACGCTCGGCAGCCGTTGTGTCTGAATACCGTCGGCGTTATATTGCTTGCATGGATAAACAACTAGGTTCCGCAATTCTATCGTTCCGCAGAGTTTTCGCCGCATTTTGCATGATCTCGGCATTCGCGTTTGTTACGGTCGCGTTTGAATACAATTCCGACGTTACCCGGTGGGAGCGTCAGGCGGCAAATGTATCGATCGTTCGTGACATTTGGGGCATCGCCCATGTTACCGGCAAAACTGATGCCGATACGGTATTCGGAGGGATGTATGCGCAGGCTGAGGACGACTTTAACCGCATCGAGGTCAATTACCTTAACTCGCTCGGGCGGCTCGCCGAGGCAGAGGGCGAAAAGGCGATCTGGAGCGACCTACGGCAGAAGTTGTTTATTAATCCGGATATTCTCAAACGGGATTTCGCCGCTTCGCCCTCGTGGCTGCAAAAACTGATGACGGCGTGGGCGGACGGGCTGAACTTCTACCTTGCCAAACATCCGCAGGTCAAACCTCGGGTTCTGACACGATTTGAGCCATGGATGGCACTTAGCTTTACCGAGGGCAGCATCGGCGGCGATATAGAGTCGATAAGCCTCCGCGACCTGGCAGCTTTTTACGGAAAGACGAAGTTGCCCGAAGGCTCGTTTGGGATCAACGACGATGTTTTTAGGGAACCGCTTGGCTCGAACGGAATCGCCATAGCGCCGTCCAACACACGCGACAAGAAGGCCCTTTTACTGATCAATCCGCATACGTCATTCTTTTTTCGCTCTGAACTGCAGATGACGAGCGGCGAAGGGCTAAATGCGTACGGCGCGTCCACCTGGGGACAGTTTTTCATCTATCAGGGCTTCAATGAGCATTGTGGGTGGATGCACACCTCAAGTGAGGCCGACGCGATCGACGAATATCTTGAGTCCGTCGTTAAACGCGGCAATCATTACGATTACAAGTACGGCAGCGAGGAGCGGCCGTTCGCAATGGCTGACATCACTGTGCCGTTCAAGACCGACAAGGGCATGGCCCAACGCACATTTACGACCTACTACTCGCAGCATGGTCCGGTCGTGCGGGAGGAAAACGGAAAATGGGTGACCGTCAGCCTTATGAATAAGCCCGTCGCAGCACTGACACAGTCGTTCATGCGAACCAAGGCGAAGAATTACAAGGAGTTTCGGGCGGTGATGGAGCAGCAGCAGGCAAACTCTTCAAATGCCACGATCTATGCCGACCGCGACGGACACATTGCCTATTTCCACGTCAACTATATGCCGCGTCGCGATGCGAGATTTGACTGGAAAAAGCCCGTTGACGGCTCGGACCCGGCATCAGATTACCAGGGGCTGCACACGATTGACGAGTCACCGGACCTGCTCGACCCAAAGAGCGGCTGGCTCTACAACAGCAACAATTGGCCGTGGTCGGCCGCCGGTCCGAGTAGCCTGAAACAGTCGGATTATCCGAGATACATCGACAATGGCACCGAATCTGCGCGTGGGCTGCATGCGATCAGGGTGCTTCAGGACAAGCGCGATTTTACGCTCGATACGCTCCGCGACGCCGCGTACGATAGTTATCTGACATGGTTTGATAAGCCATTGCCGTCGCTGTTCAGGGCGTGGGACCAAACGGGGACTGACGACCCCATGAGGGCCGCGACCGCCGGCCAGATCGCCGCACTTAGGGCATGGGACCGCCGTTGGTCAGTCGATTCGGTGCCGACGTCACTGGCGATCTTTTGGGCTGAGGATATTGTCCGGATGATCGCCGCCGATGCCAGAAAGGCCGAAATGTCGATGGAGGATTACGTTGCGGCGCGCGCGACACCTGTCCAGATGCTCAAGTCGCTGGCCGCCGCATCGGACAAGTTGACCTCCGATTTTGGCAAGTGGCAGACGCCGTGGGGCGAGATCAACCGTTTTCAGAGGCTTACGAACGACATCGTGCATCCTTTCAGCGATGCCGCCCCGAGCATTCCGGTCGGGTTTACCTCGGGAAATTACGGCTCGCTCGCGTCATTCGGTGCCCGCAGGTATATGGGTTCAAAGAGGCTTTACGGAACCTACGGAAATAGTTTCGTCGCGGTGGTCGAGTTTGGCCCAAAGGTGAGAGCCAAGGCCGTGACCGCCGGTGGCGAGAGCGGGGATCCGAGATCAAAGCACTTCAATGACCAAGCGGCACGGTATGCCGCGGGCGACCTCCGCGAGGTGTATTTCTACCCCGCTCAACTCAAGGGCCGCACCGAACGCCGGTACCGGCCGGGACAGTAAAGCGAGACCGTCTCTAGAGAGAACTATCGTCGACGAACTTGATGCTCAGAAATTTTGAGATCGCCGAGGCGATTAGCACCTCTTTGCCGTGGCTGTTGAAGATCGGCGGGTCGTCGCGTAGTATCTGCGTGCCGGGTTGCCCGAGCAGCATACCGTCTAGCAGGAGCGTGACCATATACGCATTGTCGTCGTCAGCTCTCCGCTTGTCGATGCGGACCCCGCTGAACTGGCCCGCACTCCCTTCTATCACGTCGTTATTGAATATGCCGCGGCGTGTAAATCGATAGGTGTCAGTTGCCATGTCGAAGGTGTAAACTTCGCGAAATGTCCCGCCGAGGCTGAATAAAAACATGACCACGAACAAGGCGATGAGGCCCGCGAAAGCTCCGATACCGGACCAAAGGTCGAAACCGAGACCGATCAGCGAAAGGGCGGCCGATATCAGAAGGAAAAGCGCTATTCCGGCCATCCCGGCTATCGATACAAACATACCGGCCGTCGGCCTTCGATCCTCGATCACGAGCAAACCATCGCGGTCGGAGATGTAAATGCCGAATAGATAGTCGATGACGTTGCCGAAACTTTCCATATTGAAATCCGGCGGCCGGGTCGCGAATGTCTAGCTCTCGTTGACCTTCAGCACGGCCAGGAACGCTTCCTGCGGTATCTCGACGCGACCAACTTTTTTCATACGCTTTTTGCCCTCTTTTTGCTTTTCGAGCAGCTTGCGTTTACGCGAGATGTCGCCGCCGTAGCATTTAGCAATGACGTTTTTACCCATCGCCTTAACTGTCTCGCGGGCGATGACCTTATTGCCGATCGCCGCCTGAATGGCAACCTCGAACATCTGCCTCGGGATGAGCTCCTTCATCTTTGCGGTCAATAGGCGGCCTTTCGCCGTCGCGGTGTCATTGTGCAGGATCACCGAGAGCGCATCGACGGGTTCGCCGGAGACAAGAACGTCGAGCTTGACGAGTTTGCTCGCCTGATAACCGGAAAGGTGGTAATCGAGCGACGCGTATCCCTTCGAAACGCTCTTCAGGCGGTCGTAGAAATCGAGGACGATCTCGTTGAGTGGTAGTTCATACACGAGCATGACACGGTCGGTGGTAATGTACTCGAACTTCTTTTGAACACCGCGTTTTTCGTCAAGGAGCGGCAAAATGCCGCCGAGATATGAGTCGTTCGTAAGGATCGTCGCCTCGATGAAGGGCTCCTCGATCTTAAGGATTCGGCCGGTATCGGGCATTTTTGATGGGCTGTCGATCTCGGCAACCTCGCCGTCGGTGGTCGTCACGCGGTAGCGCACGCCCGGCGCTGTCGTGATCAGATCGAGATTGAATTCCCGCTCGAGCCGCTCCTGAATGATCTCCATATGGAGCAGGCCTAGAAAGCCGCAGCGAAATCCAAAGCCGAGTGCGGTCGAGCTTTCCGGTTCGTAGAAGAACGATGAATCGTTGAGCCGCAGTTTGTCCATCGCATCGCGCAGGTCCTCGTACTGTGCCGAATCGACCGGATACAACCCGGCGAAAACCATCGGCTTCACTTCCTTAAAGCCGGGCAGGGCCTCGGCCGCCGGCCGAGCGGCGTCAGTTATAGTGTCGCCGATCTGGACGTCGGCGACCGTTTTGATCGAAGCGGTAACAAATCCCACCTCTCCAGGGCCGAGTTCGGCGATCGGCGTCGGCCGCGGGCGATTGACACCGATCGTCTCGACCAGATACTCGCGGCCGGTATTAAAAAACCTGATCTTCGTGCCCTTTTTTATCGTTCCGTCGATCACTCGAAACAGCACGATGACCCCGCGGTATGAGTCATACCAACTATCGAATATCAGGGCCTTGAGCGGTGCGTTACGGTCGCCTTTCGGCGGCGGTATCTTTTCGACTATCGCTTCTAGCACGTCGGCAACGCCGAGGCCGGATTTTGCGGACGTCAGCACCGCTTCGCTGGCGTCAAGACCTATGATGTTCTCGATCTGCTCCTTAATGCGGTCGGGCTCGGCCGACGGCAGGTCGATCTTGTTCAGAACCGGAACGAGCTCGAGGTCGTTTTCCAGAGCGAGATAGGTATTGGCCAGCGTTTGCGCCTCGACGCCCTGCGAAGCGTCGACGATCAGCAAGGCCCCTTCGCACGCGGACAGCGAACGCGACACCTCGTATGTAAAATCAACGTGTCCGGGTGTATCGATCAGATTTAAAACGTAGTCATTACCGTCCTTTGCCTTGTAGTCGAGTCGTACGGCATGCGATTTGATCGTAATGCCGCGTTCGCGCTCGAGGTCCATGTTGTCGAGCAGTTGGGCCTCCATGTCGCGTTCGGCAACGGCGCCCGTCAACTGAAGCAAGCGATCGGCAAGCGTCGATTTGCCGTGGTCAATGTGGGCAATGATCGAGAAATTTCTAATCAGTTCAGTATCCATACACTAAGACAAACTGAAATTGTAGCAAAATGGCGGTATTTGCGCATTTTTTAGCCCAATTGCCAACGTCTGGGTGGACAATAAATTCTTTGCTCAAAGCCCGAAATATCTGTTACAATCTCGGTACACATTGGGTATTTTGTAACGGAATCGACATATATCGGAGGTAATTATGAGACACGAGTACGAACGGGAAGAATCGAGTATTGCTACTAAGTTATCTTATTTGATCATCGGCGGCGGCATCGGTGCCGTTTTGGCACTGCTATTTGCACCTAAATCCGGTCAGGAGCTGCGTGGCGATATTGCCGACGCAACCCGTAAGGGTATCGAAAAGAGCAAAGAAACGGCGGCCCAGATCCAGGAACGCGCCGGCGAGTACTATGAAGTTTCCCGCGAAAAGGCGAGCGAATTATATCAGACGGCTCAGGAAAAAGCTGAGGACTTGACCGAAAAGGCCAAGGCGGCCGCTGCCCGTACGGCAAATCCGTTTTCGGCGGCGATCGAGGCCGGAAAGGATGCCTACACTCAGGAAAAGCGCAAGAATGAAACCAAGTCGATCACTGAGGGACGTGCAAGCTATCCGATCAAGGACGACGAGAACAGCTAAATTGATATTATGAATCCGAATGATCCGCAGTTTTGGATGATGATCGCCTCGATCATCATCGCCATTTGCTTCATCGTAATGGCCGCCGCATTGATCGCGATCGCGTTGACGGTCAAGCGTGTAGTCGCGACCGTCAAACGGGTCGAGGAGCGGATCGATCCGTTGATCACCAAGGTGGACGCGATCAGCGTTCAGGGCCGCGAGATATCGGTGCATTTTAACGAGATCTCGGCCAACCTCTCGACTGCGACCAAATACCTTGCCGAATCTACCGAACTGATCAAGGAAGAAGTGGCCGATCTTCGAGTTTTGGTCGGACAAACCGCCATTACGGCAAAGGATAAGGTCGAAATGGTCAGCCGATCGATCGATCGTACGCACTCGCAGGTGCTGGACACGACGGAATTTGTTAATCAGAAGATCGTTGTTCCGGCTCGCGAGATCGCGGCGATCATGGCGGGCGTCAAAAAAGGGCTCGAGGTTCTTTTTGCACCGGCCCCTAAACAGATCGATCGGGTTTACGTTGATGACGAGATGTTCATCGGTTAACCACTAAAGCTATTTTCAAACAGAGAAAAGGCCGCCGTAATTGGCGGCCTCTCTTCTTTGCCAAGTTGTAACCGGTTAGTTGGATTTCGGTGTTTTGACCGTTTCCGCCGGTTTCGGCTGACGCAGTCCGCGGTCGGCCTTACGTTCCTCCATACGCTGACGCATTTCCTGTTTGCGGGTCTCGATCTTTGCCTTTTGTTCGGCGGTCAAGACGCCCATGATCTGCTCGTGAACAGCACGTCCCTTTTCCTGACGCTGTGTACGGATCGCCTCAAAACGCTCCTGCTGGGCGGTCGTCAATGTGCCGGTACGGTGTGCCATCATCAGGGTCCGCATTTCTTCGCGGGCCTCTGCTGAGGGCTTGTTGGCTGCCATGATCGACTGGATCTGCGTCTTTTGGGCGTCCGTGAGTTCGAGGCCATGGAGCATTCGGCCCATACCGCCGCCGCGACGCATTCCCGGGCCACCGCGATGGCCGGCCATTCCTCTGCGACCGAATTCACCCTGCCTCAACGCATGGCCGTCGCCCTTTCGGACCTTCTCGACCTTCTTTTCAGCCGGGACCGGCGTTTCCTGAGCCGTTGCCGCTACCGAGAATGCGGCTGTTGATACTGCGATCGAGAGTACTGTAAAGAATTTGAACTTTAATGACATTTTATTACCTCTTGAAAATTTATTTAGCTTTCGCCATCACTTCATTGGACGTCCGCACGCGGCGTTTGGTCGTAAGATTTTCGTGGATGTGTGTAAAGAAATGTAAATGCACATTGCTGAGGCAGCGAATATTCGTCAAGGAAAGTTCATTAACATTTGCATATTGCACAGCGAAAATGCGAAATTTAGGTGGTATAGCATTGTAGCCAGATGAGATTCTTATCAGAGATAAATTCGCCGGCCGATCTTCGACAATTAAAGGTCGAGGACCTCCAGGAGGTTGCCGACGAAGTTCGACAATTCATTATCGATACGTGTTCGCGTATCGGCGGGCATACAGGTGCCAGCCTCGGCGCCGTAGAACTCGCGGTTGCGATGCATTACGTATTTGATACTCCCAAGGATCGATTGGTTTGGGATGTTGGGCATCAGGCCTACGCCCACAAGATACTGACCGGTCGCCGCGATCAGCTTCACACGATCAAACAGGAAGGCGGAATTTCGGGTTTTCTTCGGCGTGACGAGTCCGAGTACGACACCTTTGGTGCCGGCCATGCCTCGACGTCGATCTCGGCCGGCCTTGGGATGGCGATCGCACGCGACAAGAAAGGTGAGGATTTTCACGTCTGCACACTGATCGGCGATTCGAGCCTTGCCGGCGGAATGGCGATGGAGGCGATCAATCAGGCCGGACATCTAAAATCGCGGCTCATCGTTTTGCTCAATGACAACGAGATGTCGATCGCTCCGGCGGTTGGCGCCTTGAGCCGGTATTTGAACCGGATCAAAGAAGCTCAGAGCTACCAGCATCTGAAGGAAGAGATCGGCGACGCTCTTGAGAGCGTTCCGGGGATCGGGGGCTCACTTCGCCGTGCCGCCAAATCATTCAAGGACGCGATCGCCGCGGCAGTTCTCCCGGGGGCCTTGGTCAATGAGCTTGGCTTCAAATATATCGGCTATGTCGATGGACACAATGTTGCGATGCTCGTGCGGGCTCTGGAAGAAGCAAAAAAGGTCGACGACGGACCTGTTATTGTTCATGCGCTGACCACGAAAGGCAAGGGCTTTCCCAATCCGGAAAAGAACTACTACGCATACCATGCCACGGGACCATTTGACCCGAAGACCGGTTTGCCGTACCAGTCAAGCAAGGTGGCGGCGCCGTCATACACATCCGTTTTTGGCGAAACTATGTGTGAATTGATGGCGTCGGACGACAAGATCATAGCTCTGACCGCCGCGATGCCCGATGGTACGGGCGTGGACAAAGTGCTTGATAAGTTCCCCGAAAGGGCGTTTGACGTCGGCATTGCCGAGCAGCATGCAGTTACCTTTTGCGCCGGAATGGCCTGCGAGGGGATGAAACCCGTCGCCGCGATTTATTCGACGTTTCTCCAACGCGGATTTGACCAAGTGATCCACGACGTTTGTCTTCAGGACCTTAATGTCACTTTGGCAATGGATCGTGCCGGCATTGTTGGGGCCGACGGGCCGACGCACCACGGCCTGCTCGACATCGCATATCTGCGCAGTTATCCGAACATCGTTCTGATGGCACCGAAGGACGAGGCTGAGATGCGCGATATGCTTTACACCGCGATCGAACACCCCGGGCCGGCGGCGATCCGCTATCCGCGAGGCAGCGGCCACGGCGTCGATATTTCCGCTCCGCCGAAACTTATTGAGGTCGGCAAGGGCGAGGTGCTCAGGCAAGGTAAGGACGTTGCGGTCATTGCTTACGGCTCAATGGTATATCCGGCCGTAAACGCCGCCGAAAAGTTGGCGATGTCCGGCGTAAACGTTACGGTGGTAAATGCGCGCTTCGTAAAGCCGCTTGACGCGGAACTTATCCTTTCGATTGCCCGCGGATCGTCGCTGATCGTGACGGTCGAGGAAGCGTATCTCGCCGGCGGATTCGGGTCGGCGATAATGGAGCTCCTCGAGGAAAATGGCCTTCAGGACAAGGTCAAGGTTGTCAGAATGGGAGTCCCCGATGAAATTGTCAGCCATGGCGACCCGAATCGGTTGCTGGGTGATTACGGCCTGGATGCCGACGGGATCCACAAACGGGTTTTAGGGTCGCTCGATGCGTTGAACGAAGAGCGGAATGGCGGCAGAAAGATGAGGGCCGTCAAGTAGACCCGATCGATAAATAATGAACAAACAGAATCAAAAAAAGAGTGGAATGCCGATAGCGATCATCGGTATTGTTTTGTTGCTGGTAGTTGGCGGCGGGATATATTTGGTCACCACGGGTAAGCAGGGGACGCCGCCGAAGGCGAATACTAACACTGCAAATGCGGCCAAGACGCCGGGAATTCCGGCAAATGCTCCTCTCGGAGCCCAGCCGCCGAATCAGGCCGGTTCACCGACCGCATCTGTCACGGTCGAGGAATTTGCGGATTTTCAGTGCGGATCTTGCGCGGCGGCCAATCCGATAATGTCCGAGATCAAGTCAACCTATGGCAGCCGGATCAGATTCATTTTCCGGAATTATCCGTTGTCGATACCGGCGCATGACAAGGCGTATGAAGCGGCTGTTACCGCCGAGGCCGCCGGGATGCAGGGCAAGTTCTGGGAAATGCAAAATCAACTTTTCCTGAACCAGCAGACTTGGACCTCAAACCCGAATTACAAGCAGCTTTGGAACGAATACGCTCAAAAACTGGGTCTCGACCTCGCAAAATTGCAGTCGGACATCGCCGGGATCGCGGCCAAGGGCCGAGTGGACGCCGACCTCCAACGTGGCCGGGCATTGAACGTAAATTCGACCCCGACCGTTTACATCAACGGCGTGTCGGTCCCTTTCACTGAGATGAAGGTCGAGAGCCTCAAACGAATAATCGACGCAGAGCTTGAAAAAGCGGCCTCGACGGCTCCTGCCGCAAAGCCCGCCTCCGAAAACACCAACAAGTGAGCGACACCGACACCCTGATAATTGACACGGTCAACAAACCCGGATGGCTGCCCGCAATGGCGGCCATTCTGGCCTTGGTCGGAGTTGCTGATTCGGTCTATCTGACCGCTCACCACTACACCGCCGAACCGGTCCCGTGCAGCGTGATCGAAGGTTGCGAACAAGTTTTGACGAGCAATTACGCCGAGATCGCCGGCATTCCCCTCGCTGCCTTCGGTGCGGCTGCATATTTCGTCGCCTTTTCGCTCGCAATCCTTACCGCTTACGGCTATCGCTACGTCTGGAAGCTGTACGGTGTTCAAACCACCATCATGGCCATCTTTTCCGGGTGGCTGATCTACGTGCAGGGAGCCATTATCGGAGCTTTCTGCCAGTTTTGCCTGCTGTCGGCGATAACGAGCATTTCACTCTTCGGCATTTACCTGTTTTCATGGTTCAAAAATCGGCGTTCGCTTGTCCAACCGCCTGCCTGAATCCATTTTTTTTATTGCATCGAATTCAACTTTGGACGTCGAAAAGCTTCGGCAATTCGACTTGAAATTTGAAGCGCAAATAGGTTAGCTTAGAGAATTAAATACGCTCACTGCGAATAAATAGTGACTCAAGCAATCTTACATCGCATCGCATCGGGTGACCGAACTGCCGTTCAGGACTGCCTGTCCAAATACGGCGGCCTTGTTTGGTCGATCGCACGGAAATTGCTCAGGAATTCGGACGAAGCCGAAGACGCTGTGCAGGAAGTATTTGTTGATATCTGGAAGAACGCCGGCCGTTTTGACGAATCACAAGCGTCTGAAACGACTTTCATCGCAATGATCGCCCGCCGCCGCATCATCGACCGAATCAGATACTCGACCAGACGGATCTCGGCCGATTCATTGGACGACGTCCTACTTGAACCGTTTACGCGGGCGGACAAGGCGATGCAGATGAGCGTTGAGGCTAATGAAGCGGCCGAGGCCATGAGGAAGCTGAGGCCCGAGCAGCAGCAAGTTTTGCGGCTGTCAATAATTCAGGGTATGTCGCATCAAGAGATCGCTGATGCCACGGGTATGCCGATCGGCACGGTCAAAACCCACGCTCGCCGTGGTTTAATGCAGGTTAGAGAGAATTTAGGTCTTGGCAAAGCGGACCGCTTGAAGGAGGTGTCGATATGAACAAGGAAATACAGGAATCATTGATCGACCTTCACTTACAAAGGGCCGTTTTTGGGTTGGACGCTGACGAGAAGCAAACTTTCGAGTCGCTGCTTGCCGACGCCGGCGTCGGTTTGGACGATTCGTTCGATCTCGCCGCTGCCGCGGTCGGGCTCATCGATCTCCAGATCGATGAACCGCTGCCGCCGCACCTTCAAGCTCGGGTCATCGCATCGGCCGACGAGTATTTTGCGTCGACAGCCGCTGAAAATGAAACGGTGGACGAGGACGATTTTCAAAAGGTCCTGACGTTTGAACCCAAGCGTTCGTGGAGTTGGTTGGGATGGGCTTTCGCCGCGGTGGCATGCGTCGCTTTGGCGGCAAACATTTGGGTCACCAGGATCGCCCCAGCCGAGGTTGCCGGTCCGACCAAGACGCCGGAAAAGACGCCTGTGAAATTGACTCCCGAGCAGGAGTTGGCTCAGCTTTTGGCTTCGCAGGCATCGCTCGTAAAGGCGAATTTTGGTGTCGGAAACGTAAAGGAACTAAAGGATGTCGGCGGCGATGTCGTCTGGAGCGACGAAAAGCAGACCGGCTTTATGCGATTGCGTGGCCTCCCGGTCAATGATAAGACGAAAGAGACCTATCAGCTCTGGATATTCGACAAAACGCAAGACAAGGCTACACCTATCGACGGCGGTACCTTCGACGTTGATAAGAATGGCGAGGTCATCGTACCGATCGATGCCAAACTCAAGGCTCTGGGCCCTGAGCTATTTGCCATCACGATCGAGAAACCTGGTGGCGTGGTCGTTTCAAAGCGTGAGAAGATCGCGGCTCTTGCAAAGGTTGAGACCCAATCCAAAACTAACACGTAACCGTAGTAGTTCACATGATCTCGGATGACTGTTTTTGCGTATTCGCAGATCGGTCATCCATTTGTATTTCACAAACTTCGCTTTTTTAGAGGAGAATCTAATGCTGTACCGTTCTGCTTTGCTTTTCTTGCTTTCTATCTTTTTGGTCATGCCTAAAACCCTGCTGGCCCAGTCGGCCGAAAAGTTACCGCCGATCAAGGTGGCCGAATACAAATTGGACAACGGTCTTCGGGTCATCTTTCATCAGGACAGATCGACACCGGTGGTGGCCGTCAATGTCTGGTACCACGTCGGTTCGAAAAATGAGGCCGCCGGCAAGACCGGTTTCGCGCATCTTTTTGAACACATGATGTTCCAGGGATCGAGGAATTACGACACCGACTACTTCACACCGCTGCAGGAAGCCGGCGGCAGCATCAACGGGACGACCAATCAGGACCGCACTTATTATTACGAAACGGTGCCGTCAAATTTCCTTGAGTTGGCGCTTTTCCTCGAGGCTGACCGCATGGGCGGGCTGCTCGAGGCGATGACCCAGGAGAAACTCGATAATCAGCGTGATGTCGTTAAGAACGAACGCCGTCAGCGTGTCGATAATCAGCCCTATGGGACCGCCTTTGAAAAGATCGGCGAAATAATGTTCCCGAAGGGGCATCCGTACAATTGGACGACCATCGGCTCGCTTGAGGACCTTCAGGCAGCGTCAATGGACGACGTCAAGTCGTTCTTTCGTCAATACTATACGCCGAACAACGCCGTGTTGGTGCTGTCGGGTGATTTTGACGAAAAGCAGGCAAAGCGTTGGATCAAGCAATATTTTGGCCGTATCGCCCGCGGCGATGAGATCATACGGCCGAATCCGGCAATGCCGAAATTGGACAAAGAGATCCGCACGACGATCGACGACCCGCTTGCTCCGCTGCCCCGGCGTTACTTGGTCTGGCATGGCGTCCGGCAGTATTCTCCGGACGAGGCCGCTCTCGACATACTCGGCAATATTCTGTCGTCGGGCAGAGGTTCGAGGCTGCAGAGTAATCTGATCTACGGCAAGGAAATGGCTCAGCAGGTCGGAGCCTCGAACGGTACTAACGAGATCGCAGGCCTGTTTCAGATCTCAGCAACGGCTCGCCCCGGCAAGTCATTGGACGACATCGAAAAAGAGATCCTAAGCGAGGTCGAGCGAATCAAGAAAGTTCCGCCGACGGCCGATGAACTCGCGCGTGCCCGCAACACTATCGAATCACAGACGATCTACGGCCTTCAGACAGTTTTGGGCAAGGGCGGACAGATCAGCACGTTTGCCGGATATCTCGGCACCCCGAACTACTTTCAGGCCGATCTGGACCGATACGCCAAGGTGACGCCGGCTGACATTCAACGTGTCGCGAATGCTTACCTCGGTTCGAACCGGCTGGTGATGACCTATAACCCCAAACGCGCCGAGGGCCAACGCGGAAATAGCTCCGCCAATCAGCCAACGTCCGTTAGATCGGAAAAGAAGGATCAGGCAAAGATAGATGCTCAAGCCGCGAAATTGCCAAAGGCCGGACCGGACCCCAAACTTTCTTTACCTGCGATCGAAAAAACAAAACTCGCAAATGGCCTTGAGGTTTGGATGGTCGAGCAAAAGGAATTACCGATAGTCTCGATGAACCTCGTTCTGCGGTCGGGAGCGGCAAACGAGCCGGATGACCGCACCGGTGTGAGCGGCCTGACCACAAGCCTGCTGGACGATGGCACCAAGTCGCGAACGGCGGTCGACATCGCAAACCAGCTGCAGTCGATCGGGGCGTCGGTCAATGCGGGCGGCAATTACGATTCGACAAACGTTTCGATGCAGACCCTGACCAAGAATTTGGATAAGGCCCTCGAGATCCTTTCGGACGTTATCGTCAACCCGATCTTTCCGACAGGCGAACTTGAAAGCCTCAGGGCACGGTCGCTGATCGGCCTGCGTCAGCAAAAGGCCAATCCGAACGCCATCGCAAACGTCGCCTACAACAAAGTGCTGTACGGTGATCATCCCTACGGCCGTGATAACACCGAGGCGACGCTAAAAGCGATCACCCGCGACGACATCGTCAAATACTACTCCAACACGTTTCGGCCCAATAATGGCGTTTTGATCGCTGTTGGCGACATTAACAAGGCCGACCTCAAGCAGAAATTAGAGCGTGCGTTTGCCGACTGGAAACCGAGCGAGGGAACTTCCAAACCGCTTCCGCCAGCCAAGCCGATCGACAAGACCGCGATCTACCTGATCGACCGGCCGAACTCGGCCCAGTCAGTTGTTTCGATCGGCCAAGTCGGGATCGACCGAATGAATCCCGACTATTTCCCGGTCGTCGTAATGAACTCGATACTTGGCGGAGCCATCACATCCCGCATAAGCATGAACCTCCGCGAGGACAAGGGTTATACCTACGGTGCGAATAGCATTTGGCAGTATCGTCGCGGCGTCGGGCCGTTCCGTGCCGGCGGCGACATCCAGACCGCGGTTACGAAAGAGGCGGTCGTCGAGTTTATGAAGGAACTTAACGGCATTCGCGGTGCTATCCCGATAACGGCCAAGGAGCTCGACTACAACAAACAGAGCCTGATCCGGCGATATCCGGCCGGATTTGAAACTGTCGGCGGAATGTCGAATCAGCTTGCAAATCTTGTGATATATGGGCTGCCTGATAGTTATTTCAATGACTATATCGGCAAGATCAATTCGGTCACTCTGGCCGATGTTGAACGAGCGGCAAAGACCTACCTTGATCCTTCAAAGATGGCGATCGTCATTGTCGGCGACCGCAAAGTGATCGAACCGGGCCTGAAAGAACTAGGATATCCGCTATTCATCCTCGACTCGGACGGCAACCCGGTCGGCCAGTAGCACCATACACTCCCATGATCGAGTAAAGGGGCATCGCTTTCACCGCGTTGCCCCTATTTTAGTTTTGCTCCCTAACCGCTTACTTGCGTACAAGTACGACAGGCGACTGTTCCGCATCGCGTATCTTGGTGAAGAATTCCTTTACCGCCCCGTATTTATCGACGCCGAGAACCGATCTCCTGGTCAGCATGCTCCGGGCGAAGTGTAGCTTGCCGGCCTTTACCTCATAACTGGTCGAATAGTTGCCGAACGGCGTTTCGAGCTTGACGGGATCCGGCGTCTCATCGACCGTAAAGCCAGCGGGGAGCGTAAAGACGGCCGTTTCCTTAAAAGCAAAAGAATCCATCTCGATGGGATTGAGGCGTTTGGCCTCGGTAAGGTAAATGTCGTTTCGTCGCCCGACGACCACGGGTTTGAAGACAAGCAGCCGGCCCTGCATGATCTGACCGTACCTCGGAGCGGCAAAATCGACATCGAGATCAAAGCCGGCCTCGGCGGCACGGTCGTTTGACGTGAAGTTGAGAAGCTGTGCGCCTGAAGATCCTCGAGTCAGCCATCCCTCGATGGTTTTGCGGTAATCGGCAGCCGAATATTCACGTAATTCGCGCCTAAATATGGTCGATGTCTGACCATTTGCACGTTCGGTTATTGTGCCCTTAACCTCGCCGGTGTCGCTGATAACAGCATCGATCTTCCTCTCAAGCAGGTCGGTCTCGGGTGGCGTGACCGGCATTTTCGTCAGTCCGCCATGATCGCCGGCGATGATCAGGGCCAAACTGCCCTGCAAATAGTCGGGCAAATCGCCGACCGGCGTGTACGGGTCGGTAGCGTCAAAGATCAACAGTCGGCCGAGTTTGGCGTGGGTGATGATCGTCGGGCCGGTCGTCTCGTCGCTGACCTTGACCGCAATGATGCAGTGATTGAACTGCTGAGGCGAAGCCCATTGCTCGCGAACAAATGTCGGGTCGCCTGAGTAGATCGCGATCGGGTAAGCGTCGATCTTGAGAGCCCGCAGCATCGCCCGCATCAGATTCGCCTTGTCCTTACAGTCGCCGTAGCCGCGGCTCATCACGAGCGATGACGAGCGCGGCCGATAGCCGTTGCCATGGCCGACGCCGATGTCGATCGAGATATACTGTAGGCTCTGGACGTAAGAGCCGATCGCCCGGATCTTTTCAAACTCGGTCCGAGCATTAGCCGTCAGATCGCGAGCCTTGCCGGCGATATTGTCGTCCATAATGACTGCAGGGTCGTGCATCGCCGTCGCCCATCGTGACACATCGGCCCAATCGGCAAAAACCTTGCCGACGCTTTGTGTTTTGCTGTCAGGCGCGTAATTGACGACAATACGCGGCGAGAGATTGGCGACCGACGGGCTCATCGGCTCGGGCGGGATACGCTGCAGATCGCGCATCTCCCACGTGTAGCTGGTACCGTTTACGCGGGGCTTGATATCATCGGCGTTAAAAGTAATGCTCGACGCGATCCAACCCATCGGAAGCGATAGCGAATAGCGTGAGACCAGCGTCGGCAGCCGGCCCTGAAATCCCCACGTGTCCTGATAAAAAAGCGGTGTATCCTCGGAAACGACGGTATAACCGAACACGTATCCGACCTCGACATCACCGGTCGCGTCGATCAACTTGACACGGCCCTCATTGTAAACGTCGTCGTTGTCGGCGATCACGTCAAGGACCGTCCTTTTGTCATAATATTTGGTCGTGCCGTCGGGACGGATGATCCAGGCCGTGATCTCGCGGACCTTTCCTGAACTCACGAGGTAATAAGCCCGGGCGACGGCATGACCTCGGCCCTCACGCGAGAGCACCTTGACGGCCATATTCTCGACCGTTACCAGCTTGCCGTCAACGCTGAGCGAAACCTGCTGTTCGTTGTGAAGTACCACCGCGGGCACGTCTTTGTCGTAGGTCGGCGTACCGCCTCGAGCCGCCTGAGTCATCCACGGCGGCGGAACGTCGTCGGCAAATATGATGCCGCTGATCGCGAGTATCAAAATTCCAGCCACTATCAATTTGGTGTTGCGGGTCTTGGTCCTCATGTTTCCCTGAGCAGATCAAAGCTGCTTTAGCGTGATCGGTTGAATGTCCGCCTTATTAAAAGAGTCGAAAAGGGCTTTGATCTGCGGATACGTCCGGGCGTCGAATAGAACGTTGCCGCCACCGCCGAAGAAGAATCTTCGTTTGTATTTGATTATATTGTTCGTCTTATCGACCCCGATGTTGATATCCAACAGGAATATCCTACCCGAATCAGCTATCAACGCCGGCGATTCGGCCGAATCAAGAGCGAAGGCCTTTGGAAATTCGATCTCGATATCATCATTCTCGGACCACGGATGCTGAAAGAAGACGTCGTATTTTCGGGTCGCTGACGAAAATGACGGCGTCGAACCATACTCGAAAACGCCGGGCTGCAGGAACAACCGCTTGCCCGTTCGCTGAGCGTAATTCGGCACCTTGATCTTGTATTCGTACGTGAATGGTTTTTCCGGATCGCTCACATTTTGGATCGAGATCGCCGTGACCTCGGCCGTACTCATCGACGCTTTGACGGCGTCCTTGAGCGTTTCTTCGCGTTTACTGTCGGAATCCTTGTAGTTTTCTTTTTTGTATCGATTTGCCAAATGGCCGTAATATTCGATCTTTACGGTTCCCTCAAGCGTGCCGTCTTCCGACAACTTGAACCGGCCGGTTCGTTTCGTCTGGCTCTTATCGGGGTCGGAGATAGGCGTTTCGGTCTTCATATAATCCTTGTAGCCCAAAAGCAGCACCGAAGTGTCTTCCTCGGTCCAATCGAGCATGCCATATGGAACGAACTTGTCTCCGGGTGAATAGAATTTCCAACTGTTGCCGACCTTCACCGCGATAGCCGAAAAGTGGATGAACGATTCATGGGCCTGCGATGGGTTAAAGAACTTTTCGCTCCGGTCACCGCCAAATGCCAACCGCGTTTCAAACTCGAGTGCGGTCGAAAGCGAGGCGAACAACTCGTTAATGTCAGTGGCCGTACCCTGCAGTTTTTTGTAGGTATCGGCGGTCGATTTGTTTGGTTTCATTTCGTCCTTCTGATCCTCGGTCAGGCTCGGGTCGTACGTGATGTTCTTGACCTTTGTCTTACAAAACTCGAAGAGCTTGGCCAACTTTTCCTCAGGGGTCGACGCTCCGGCAGTGATCTCAGCGGCAACAGCTTTCAGTTCCTTGCCAGGCTTGAGCGTATCCTTGATCTCCCAGCGACGGGCAATAAACCCGCCCGCCCTCGACCAAAAGTCATCGGTGGTCGCCTTTTTGTCGCTGGTGTAATAAAGCAGCAGCCAAGAGCGGATCTCGTCAACGGGCGGCATCTGCGGCTCGTCCTTGATCGCCGGGACATTGGTCAGGGTCGCCCGATAGAAACCGCCTTTGTCCTTCTCGAACTTGGTGTCATTCATATTGAACGTCAGATAGCGGGCGTCCAGTGCCGGCCTGAAGAAATAACTGATGTTCTGGATCGGCACATCGTGCTGAAATTTCATCCGCATATCCTCGGCAGAACCGTGGTCGTATACTTCCTGGTATTTGTACTCGACGATGACGCCAGGGGCGATGTTGGGGATCGCAAATGATTTTGCCCGGAACGAGATCTTGTCCTTTTTGGCGACCTCGCGGTCAAAAACGTCAGCCTTTGCAAGTTCGACGATCGACCCGTCCGGCTTGATCACGCGGGCCATAATGTCCTTGATCCGGATACCCTTTGTGAACGGGATATCCACCTTGCTGTATTTTTCGCGACCCTTTTCCGTAAAAATCTTGACGCGAATATAGTGCTTCATCGCCATACTTGTGGGATTCGAATCATCAACGCGGACCTCCCAAAAGATAACCTCGGCGTCCGCTCCCGGTTCGACCGTCGACGCCGCCATTTGAAGCTCGGCCGGCGTGACAGCCCGCCACTCTTCAGCAGGCAGCAGGGCTGACGCCGGGATAACGAAAAACACGCACAGCGACGAAAAGGCTGCGATGATAAGCCTGACACGGTTGGGGTTCATAAATACCTCACGGACGAAGGAGCAGTTTGGTTCGATAGACGGGTCGCCGAGAAAGCGAAACGGTGCGATCGGGAAAATGCGACTTTGTCTATTAAAATAAGGAAAACACTCTCAGCTTATGACATATGTCACATTAAAATCAAGATTTTTTCTCCCTGCCAAGGGTGGTGCCGTTATGCTATAATTCACGGCAAATAGCATTTTAATTAAGTATTTATAAAAAAGGAGATATTTTAATGGCCGTCGATCACAGTAAGATACAGGAACTTTTGGGTGCGGACGCCGAGTCGCTGCTTTCGCACGTTTCCCGCACGATACCCAAGGAGAATATTCACCTTCCGGGCGGAGATTTCGTTGATCGCGTGGTTGCACCTTCGGACCGCAATGTTCGAGTTTTACGCAGCATGCAGACGCTTTTTAACACCGGCCGGTTGGCCGGCAGCGGATATGTTTCGATCCTGCCGGTCGATCAGGGCATCGAACATTCGGCCGGGGCGAGCTTTGCACCGAATCCCGCGTATTTTGACCCCGAGAATATCGTCAAACTCGCCATCGAGGGCGGCTGCAACGCGGTTGCCTCAACCTACGGCGTTCTCGGGTCGGTCGCACGTAAGTACGCTCACAAAATACCTTTTGTCGTAAAGATCAATCACAATGAACTGCTGACCTACCCCAATCAGTTCGATCAGGTGATGTTCGGCACGGTCGAGCAGGCCCACAATATGGGCGCGGTCGCTGTCGGGGCGACGATCTATTTTGGATCTGACCAATCGACCCGCCAGATCACCGAAGTGGCCGAGGCCTTTGCCTACGCTCACGAGCTCGGTATGGCGACCATTCTTTGGTGCTACCTTCGTAATTCAAAATTCAAGACCGGTGACGGCGATATGCACACTGCAGCCGACCTTACCGGCCAGGCCAACCATCTCGGCGTCACGATCCAGGCGGACATTATCAAGCAGAAGCTGCCCGAGCGAAATGGCGGCTACAATGCCCTCAATATGGAGAGCAGCTACGGTAAGACCAACCCGAGGATCTACTCCGAACTGACCACCGACAACCCGATCGACCTCGTTCGCTATCAGGTTGCCAACTGTTATATGGGCCGTGCCGGTCTGATCAATTCAGGCGGCGAATCAAAAGGCGCCGGCGATCTGGCTGATGCCGTTCGTACCGCTGTGATCAATAAGCGCGGCGGCGGCACCGGCCTGATCTCGGGACGCAAGGCATTTCAGCGGCCGATGGCCGAGGGCGTCGAGTTGCTCAACGCAATCCAGGACGTCTATCTCTGCGATCAGATCACTGTTGCGTAACCGCAAATTGCTTTGACACTAAGAGACGCGATCGAGAGGGCGTTGCCTCCTTGGCCGCGTCTTTTCACGTTTGCAGGGCGGCGTGGAAACTATTTCTTTGAATAGCTGTTGTAAACGGTTTCGATCCAGGCATCGGTCTTGATAAATCCGGAACCGTACGCTTTGTATTTCTCCGGCAAACCTGCCTTTTTTATCTCGTCGAGCGACATACCCTTTTTCATCGCGTTCTGGATGATCCCGACCGTCTCGGTCAGCGTCTGCTGATAGGACTTCACGTCGTCGAGGGTCGCGAGCGGACCATGTCCGGGGATCACCTTGACGTCTGCCGGCATCATAGCTGTCGCCGTGCCGATATTATTGATCAAACCCTGCACGCTGCCGCCGCTCGCAAGATCGACAAAAGGAAAGCGGCCGTTGAAAAAGTGGTCGCCTAGATGCACGACCTTAGCGTTGTTGAAAAATACCATCGTGTCGCCGTCGGTGTGGCCGGCCGGCAGATAGACAATGTCGATCTGATCACCGTCAAAGTACAGATGCATTCGCTCGGAATAGGTGATCGTCGGCAGTGCAAATGGTTGATACGGAGCGGTCTTCTGGCCGAAGATGACCGGCGGATCCGTCAGTCGTTTTCGTACCTTTTCATGCGCGATGATGACCGACTGTTTCCCAAAAAACTCGTTGCCCTCGGTATGGTCGCCATGCCAGTGGGTGTTGACGATATATTTCGGTATGGCCGAGCCGAGTTCCTTCAATGCCGCGCTCAGCTTTTCACTGACAACCTTGTAATCGTCGTCGATGATCAGGATGCCTTCCTGCCCGACGATCGCGCCGATATTCCCGCCGCGGCCCTGGAGCATATAGACGTTGCCGCTGATCTTTGTGACCTTAACGGTCACCTCCTGCTGCTTTTCAAAATGACTGTTGTCGTCATGGGCAAATGCCATTGTCCCGACAATTGCCGTCATAATGAGGGCCGAAAGCAATTTCTTCATTGTTTATAACTCCTAACTTTAACGTTGTTCCCGGAAAAATACCCGGTCAGTGATGACTACATATATCTGCCGCGCGTTAGTTTGTAAACGCCGGTCAGGAATGGGTTCGACTCACGCTCGCAGCCGACCGTCGTTTCGGCACCATGGCCAGAATGGACGATCGTCTGATCATCGAGCGTCAAAATCTGTGTCGTGATCGAATCAATAAGCTGATCGTAATCGCCGCCGGGCAGATCGGTCCGTCCGATCGACCCTTCGAACAGGCAATCGCCGACAAATACCTGTTTGCGTTCAACCTCGGCAAATATCACGTGCCCGCGTGTGTGCCCCGGACAGTGCCTGATCGAAAAACGCAGATCGCCAACCTCGTACACCTCGCCGTGCTGCCAAATTCGGCTCAGCGTCGGCGGCCGGTCGTAGGCAAACCCAAGCGCGGCCAGCTGACCCTGCGGAATGCCCATCAACAGCGGCTGCCGCGGCAGGCTATAATAAAGTTCTTCGTCGTCCTTGTGAAGTATGACCTCCGCGTCCGGAAACGCCTCGGCCAGTGCGGACGTGCCGCCGACATGATCGAGGTGCCCGTGCGTCAGCGTGATCGCCTGCAGATCGAGGCCATTGTCGCGGACATATCCGGCCAATTCGTCCGAGGCTGCGCCGGGGTCGATGCAGATCGCCTGCCGCGTCCGCTCGCAGGCGACGATCCGGGTGTTTTGTTGAAATGGGGTCAGCGGAAATTTAGCTATCAGCATTGATCAGTTCACTCAGATATTTGTCGACGTCAAATGGAGCGGTCCGCCGCTCGCCGAGCACGAACCGGATCGCGTTGCGGTAGGTTTCGGCATCGGGCCTGCCATTAAAGCAAGGCGTTTCGAGATCGGTCAAGTTAAGGTAGCTGATCAGACAACTGAGCAGCATCCACAGCAATATCTCATCGTCAGGCCCTAGCGGATTGTGCTTTACGATGCTCTCGCGGTCGTCGCGGATGCCGCTGCAGATCCGCGCAAATTCCGCCTCGCTGATCGTCGTCATAACATCTCTTCGTACATCACGTAGTGCGATGCTTCCATCCCGACGGCCTCGTACACGCGCTGGGCGTGCGTGTTGTCGTGCTCGACGTAGAGCCGGATGCCGTAAACGCCGGCCGCTCTCGCACGTTCTTTTACAAAATCGTACAGATGGCTGTAAACGCGTTTACCCCGAGCCTCTTTGCGGATATAGACGCTCTGTATCCACCACATCCAGGCATTGCGCCAGTCGCTCCACTCGTATGTGATCATCAGTCCGCCGACCACGATGCCGCCGTCTTCAGCGACGACGTAAAAGCCCTTTTCGGTATCGGTAAAGACCGATTCGACCGCCGGCCCGACCACATTCGGGTCAAGTTGCTTGCCCTCGGTCTCGAACGCCATCGCCTGATTGAACTCGACAAAAAAATGGGCGTCCTCGACGCGTGCCAGCCTGATATTCATATTCGATTCCTTGACGAAATTGGCTTCGCCCACTAGTCTAAAATGTTTTGTCTACGGGCAAAAAGTGATTATATGAAACTTCGGATACTTTATCACGGCAATTGCTTCGACGGCGTTTCATCGGCCGCGATCTTTACTAAGTTTTACAAGGCAAAGTTTCATCCCGACGCTCTGGTTGCCTACACTCCGACGATGCACCGTGCGGGCAATGCCTTTGACCGCGAGCAGTTTGACGGCGACGAGAATGCGATCGTCGATTTCAAATACTGTCCCGACGAACGCCTGACATGGTGGTTCGACCATCACCAATCGGCATTTCTGACCAAACCGGACGAAGAGCACTTTTTGGCGGATACGTCGGGCAAGAAGTTTCTCGACACGACCAGTAAATCGTGCGCCGAGTTCATCGCCCGTATCGCAAAGGAAAAGTTCGGCTTTGAGGACGAGTCGCTCGCCGAGTTGATCCACTGGGCCCACATCATCGATGGTGCGTTGTACGAGTCGCCCGCACAGTGCGTCGAGCTGCGTTCGTCGGCGCTCAAGCTGATGCAGGTCATCGAGGGCGAAAAGGATCCGGCATTTGTCGAAGAGATCATCCGGATGCTGACCGAGCGTTCGCTTGATGATATCGTCGCGAGCGATGTGATCCAGGCCAAGCTCGCGCCGATACTCGAGCAGCATTGGGCAACGGTCGAGCTGATCAAGGGCCGTGCGGTCTCAGACCGCGGCGTCGTCCATTTTGACCTGACGGGCACCGGCGTCGAGGGATATAACAAGTTTATCCCGTACTATTTCCATCCCGAGGTGACGTATGTCGTCAGCTTAAGCCAAAGCTCATTTCGCACAAAAATATCGGTCGGTTCAAACCCGTGGGCACCGCGTCCGCGGACACACAATATCGCCGAGATCTGCGAACGCTACGGCGGCGGCGGCCACGCCGTGGTCGGTGCCGTAAGCCTCAGGCCCGACGATCTCGAACTCGGCAAAAAGTATATGGCCGAGATCATCGACGAACTCCAATTTGCGGACTGAAAAAAGCGGGCACGAAGCCCGCCTTTTTTATTTGCTGTCCGGCGATCGACTAGCTCTTGGCAAATACGCGGGTCGTCGTATCGGTACCGCGAGGCGTGTTGCGCTCGGTCACAATGGTCAGCGTTTTGCCGTCGCCGCTGAGTTCCCAGGTTTCCTTGGTCGTCATCGTCATTTCGCCGTTCGGCGTATTGAACGTCCGGGCGTTCGAGAGCGTCAATTTACCGCCCTCAAGCTTGCCGGTGAGCGTTGCCTTTGATGGCCCCATCGGCGATTCCACAGTGACATCGGTGCCCTTGCCGTCGAGTGTGTAGGTCGACTTAACATCGCCGCCGCCCATACCGCCGCCGGGCCTGCCGCCGCCCATGCCGTCGGGCGGAGGCGTGCGTTTGGTCGCCGGCGTCACGGTGATGTCCTTGGCCGTCTGAACGACGGTCAGCGTCTGTTCGGCGATCATGTTGCGGTCGCCGAGTTTTGACTTGCTGAGGTCGAGTGTCCACGTGCCTGAAAAATCGGCCGTCTGAGCCGATGCTGAAATTGCCATCGCGAGCAGCGAGAAAACCGCCGCCAAAACCATATTTCGTTTCATAAAATTGCTCCTGAGCAAAACGTGAAAATTGTCTAACCTCTAACTAAGACGCAATACTAGCGCACTTGGTTTTGGCAAAAACGTAAAGAATTGTAAACCGTCCTAAGCCTCAGCGAAGGCCTCGTCCTGGCGGTTGAGATGGCTGTTGCGGTAGCCGTACATAAAGTAAATGACCATGCCGACGAGCAGCCATACGCCGAATCTGATCCAGTTCGTCACGCCGAGCTCGGTCATCAAATAGAGGCACGACAGCAGCCCGAGGATCGGTATCAGCGAGAGCTTTTTGGTCAGGCTGAAGAATACAAGCACGGCAGAAATAACCACAAAAAAGATCATCGGTATCTTGTGCGAAAATGCACCGAGCATCGATTCGCCCTCGGCCGGCGTTATCGTGATCAGGTCGCTGTAAAACGTCGGGCTGAAGTAGTTGATTACAAACCCGACGATGATCAGTATCACCGGCAGCAGGAACTGCGCGTTGATATATGGCACATAGCGCGCACCGCTTTCCTTGAACTCCTTGTCCTTGAACAACACGCCCGCACATACAACAACAAAGGCGAACAGCGTCCCGATACTCGCAAGGTCGGTGACCTCCGTGAGGTTCATGAACAGGGCCGGAATGGCGACGACGATCCCTGTAATGATCGTCGCGAACCACGGCGTGTTGAACCGCGGGTGGATCGACGAAAACACTTTCGGCAGCAGTCCGTCGCGGCTCATCGCCATCCACAGACGCGGCTGGCCGATCTGGAACACGAGGAACACGGTCGCAAGAGCGATGACGGCACTGACCGCGATGATACCCGCGACCCACGGTACGTTGGCTCCTTCGGGGCCAAAGACGAACGCCAGCGGATCGCCAACATCGAGCATCTTGTAGCTGACCATTCCGGTCAGGACGAGGGCGACGGCAATGTACAGGATGGTGCATATCACCAGCGACAGTATCATCGCTATCGGCAGGTCGCGTCGCGGATTTTTGCACTCCTCGGCGGTCGTGGACAGTGCGTCAAAACCGATGTAGGCAAAGAATACGGCCGAAACGCCCTTCAGCACGCCCGTGATGCCGTTCGGGGCAAACGGCGACCAATTTGCCGGATTGACATAGTTGAGCCCGAGAAAGATGACCAGCAAAATGATGCCGACCTTGAGCACGGTCATTATGTTCGAAGCAAATTTTGATTCGCGAATACCGATAAATACGAGCGTCGTAATAACGAGCGTGATGAGCAGGGCAGGCAGGTCGCATACGACCGGGATCGAACCGAGATGCGGAGCATTGAGCCACGCCAGATAACCATCCATCTGCCCGCACGAGATCGCGGCATCGGTCGCCTCGCATCCTTTCGTTAGTGCGTCGACGGTCGCACCGCCGGCGATGGCCTCGGTCACGGCGGCGTAACCGCGCTTTGCCGTCAGAAAGTCCATCGTGAAATGCAGCGGTATGTTGATGCCGTACCCTTTGAGCAGGCCCGTAAAATAGTCGCTCCACGAGATGGCAACGGCGATGTTGCCGATGGCGTATTCGACGATCAGGTCCCAGCCGATGATCCAGGCGATAAATTCGCCCATCGACGCATACGCGTACGTATATGCCGAACCCGCAACCGGGATCCGCGAGGCGAATTCGGCGTAACACAATGCCGAAAACGCACAGGCGACCGCCGTAAATACGAACAGCAATGCCACGGCCGGGCCGCCGTTGAACGACGCCTTACCGACCATTGCAAAAATGCCGGCACCGATGATCGCCGCGATGCCCATCAGCGTCAGATCAAATACACCTAACGTACGGCGGAGCGTTCCCGGAGCGGCCGTGTCGCCGGCATGCTCCAATAGTCCTGCAGCGGCATCGGCCTGGATCTGCGAAATCGATTTCGTCCTGAAGAGATTCATATTTTTCACTCGCGATAAACGGATCGTCCCGGCAAGTCGCCGGTTTGGCTGGTTTCAGCGAATTTTGAACCAAATCGGGAAAAGATGCAAGTCATAGCCTACCGCCGGCAGAGGCCTGCCCCCGGGCGTAAACCCGCACCGC
>JAIBCA010000123.1 GCA_019694345.1 Pyrinomonadaceae bacterium
GTTCGCGATCAGATCGGTAAGATACTAAATCCGGACCAGTCGGGCGGTTCATCGGCCGGCGGTGCGAATCGGCTTGCGGCCGAGATGCTCGAAATGTATCTGAACCCGACCTCGTGCTGGCCGGACTACGTCATCAGGCCTTAGCTGATCACGCCTAATTGAAATAGGAACGGCCGACGCCAAGTGACGTCGGCCTTTCTTATGTTCTGCAACGGCCAATTTGATCGGGTCGTTTTGAGAGCGCCTGACGCTCGCCGGAAAAAATTGCGCCGACCACAGTCTGAGATAATTGATCGATGGCACAGATTTTGCATTCGTTCTTTCCGATATCTATCTAAACTTCGAAAACGAAGTTATGTTTTGACGAAGGTCGCAAATGTCTACTTTTGAAACATATAAAAGGCAGGAAACCGTATTGATATTGTTGAATATCGCCGTCTTAGCTGCGCTGTTCTTCGTTCACATCAGCTTTATTTCCCTGCTGGGCAGACCAGGGTTCGTGTTGCTGCTGACGCTTGCGCTCCGCTTTCTGATCCTGATATTTGAGTTGCTTTGGGTTCAACGGCTGAATCACGAAAGCACTCAGAGATCGATAGACATTCATGTCCACCTATCCATCGTCCTCAACATCACCTTTGCATTCGTCGCAGCCGTTTCCGGCGGAACTGCGGACAGTCATTATTCGGTTCTGATGATCATTCCGATCCTTTCGGCAGCCTATCGCTTTTCGATCGTACGCACTCTGATGGTGACCGGTATCACGATCATTCTCACTTTTCTTGAGGTGTGGCTGTTTTTTCGAGTAAATCCGCCGGCCGACGCGAGCGAGTATTTTGAGGCCGCGACGGTTTCGCTTGTCTTTCTCGTGGTCGCGATCGTTGTCTGGCTGCTTGTCGGCAATCTTCGCAACGAGGAAGAAAAGTTGGGCAAGAGTCTCGATGACTTACGAAAACTGCAGGAAAAGCTTGTTGCCGAGGAAAAACTTTCGGCCATCGGACAGCTTTCAAGTGCGATCGCTCACGAGATACGCAACCCCGTGACAATGATCGCGAGCTCGTTAAAGTTGGCCGAAAAGCACAAACCCGGCTCAGCGATGCGGCTCGAAATGTTCAACATTGCGACTGAGGAGGCGAAACGGCTCGAGGTCATGACTACAGATTTTCTGGCGTTTGCTCGAACCAGCCCGCCCGAAAGAAAGCCGATCGCTATCCGAGACCTGCTCGACTACATAGCCAGTCTGACAAAGGCTCGCCTTATCGAAAAAGAGATCTCGATCCAGGTCGAATGTGACGAAAAGCTGACCTTTGACATTGACGCGTCACAAATGCAGCAGGCGATCCTGAATCTATTGACCAATGCCATAAATGCCTCGCCGCCCGATTCGAAGATCAGGCTCGGGGCCGGAATGCTGGGCGACCGCTCGATCGTCTATGTCGAAAACACGGGCCCGGCAATACCGGCGAGCCTGATCGAACGGATATTCGAACCATTTGTTACCAGCGGGGCAAACGGAACCGGGCTCGGGCTCTCGATCGTCAGAAAGATCGCTCGGGCGCACGATGGAGAGGTAATTCTCGCAGCGAACGAACAAGACAATATTCGATTTGAGATAGTATTCTGAATTATTCAAACTGGACCGATCTATGGCACGCATTCTGATCATCGACGACGAGCCGAATATGAGGAGGATACTCACGCTTATCCTTCAGGAGGACGGACATACTGTCGCCGAGGCCGCAGGCGTGACGTCAGCCCTCGAGATGCTGGCGGCAGATAGGTTCGATCTTGTAATATCCGACAAGAAAATGCCGGACGGCGATGGCTTTGACGTGCTCGCCTACTGTCGTGAAACTGAGCCTTCGCTGCCGGTCGTGATCCTGACCGCCGTCGCTACCGTCGAGCTAGCGGTCGAGGCAATGCAGGCGGGCGCGTTTGACTTCATCTCAAAGCCCTTTGTTCCTGAGGTCGTGACGGCGGTAGCAAAGCGAGCTACTGAACGCACTAAGTTGATTCGGGAAAATATCGTGCTGCGTGAAGAGGCCCGCAGATTTGCCTTTGCCGACGAAATTCTCGGGCATAGTTCAGCCATCCTGGAACTAAAACGTACTATCGCTAAAGTCGCGCCGACCAATGCAACGGTATTGATCACCGGCGAAACAGGTTCCGGCAAAGAGCTGGTCGCACGCGCGATCCACAAGGGAAGCTCACGTTCAAAAGAAACATTTCTAGCCGTAAACTGTGCGGCGGTCTCGGAGCAACTTCTTGAATCGGAATTATTTGGACATGAAAAAGGCTCGTTCACGGGTGCGGACAAGCCGCGTCAAGGCTTTTTCGAAGCGGCTCACAACGGTACGCTTTTCCTCGATGAGGCCGGCGAGATGTCGCTCGGACTTCAGGCAAAATTGCTCCGCGTTCTGACCGACGGACAATTTATCAGGGTTGGGGCCACGGTGCCACGAACCGTGGATGTCCGCGTGATCGTGGCAACCCACCGAAGCTTGACTGAACGTGTACGCGATGGTCTTTTCCGCGAGGACCTCTACTATCGCCTGGCCGTGGTCCCGATCGAGATCCCGCCCTTGAGGAATCGCAGCGAAGACGTGCCCGAACTTGTGACCTCTCTGATCGAACAGGTATCCCGCGAACTGAAGGTGCCGCCAAAGCCGATCGGTCCGGACGCTCTGCAAAAGCTCAGAAATTACCGCTTTCCCGGAAACGTCCGTGAGCTGAGAAATCTGGTCGAACGTGCCTGCATCCTTGCGTCCGGCGACGAGATAACGGCCCACGATCTCGTGCTGTCGGGTGATCAGTTAGCCGATAGCGAAGGCCCTCGTAAGGCTCTGGTTCTGCCGCCCGATACGACTCTTCCAGATCATCTGGATTCTATCGAGGCAGAACTGATCCGAACAGCTCTCATCGAATCGAATGGGGTTCAGGCCGAGGCCGCCAGGCGTTTGGGTATTTCGCGAAGCGACATCGCATATAAGATCAAGAAGCATGCCATCGGCTGATCTGTCGAAAATTTTCTACACAGTCATGCCGCCAGTATTAAAATTGATACGCCATCAACTGACCGGAACCGTGAGATGATCTGTAACTGTTGTTAACAATAGTCTTAACTGAGATCAAAAGTACGGCATCACAATTGCACCTAGGAAGTACAACAGTTACCAAACCGGATCTGTTCCAAGGAGAAATTGTGATCATGAATCATTCAAATTTAAAGCTAGCGGCACTGATCGCCGCAATTACTCTGTCGATCGCTACGGTCGGCTGCTCAAACGCGAGCCAAACGGCGACCGCCGACAGTAAGGCATCGACCGTCCCGGCAAGTTCGAAGACGCTGGAAAACCTTCAAACCGCTTTTGACGGTGAGAGCAACGCAAACGCGAAATATCTCGCCTTTGCAAAAAAGGCTGACGACGAAGGCTACAAGAAAGTTGCAAGCCTATTTCGTGCGGCGGCCCGAGCCGAGGAGATACATAAGAACAATCACGCCGAAGTGATCAAGAAAATGGGCGGCGTGCCAAAAGCCGACGTGAAGCCGGCCGAAGTCAAAACGACCGCCGAGAATCTGAAGGGCTCGATCGAGGGCGAAACCTACGAGCGTAACAAGATGTATACCGATTTTCTGGCAGAAGCACGCAGTTCGGGCAACACTGATGCCCTTCGGACATTCAACTTTGCCAAGACCGCTGAGGGCGAGCACGCCAAACTCTATTCCCAGGCACTGGCAGATCTTGAGGCGTGGAAGGCTGACAAAGCGACTTTCTTTGTCTGTTCCACCTGCGGGTTTACAACCCCCGACGCCACTATTCAAAAATGTCCGGTCGATTTCACACCTAAAGAGAAGTTTGAATCGATCAGCTAGATTTTCAAGGGGGTTGCTGCGGGTGGAATATTAATAATTTCATACCACCGCCCGCAGCTACTGCCTCAAGGAGAAATGACTATGTTTCCACCTATTCCAAGTTGGGATGGCCTTCACCCGATCATCATTCACTTTCCAATAGGACTCTTGCTGATCGCTCCGATCATCATCATCATCGGACTCTTTATACCAAAGAACGGACGAACATGGCTTTTATCAGCGTTCATATTGATGCTGATCGGGACCATCGCGACATTTATCGCGGTCTCGACCGGAAACGCCGCCGGCGAACTTGCCGAACACGTCAACAATGTCGAATCGGTTCTTGAGGAGCACGAGGAACTCGCTGAAACGACACGAACGGTCTTTGCGATCCTGACCGCGATATTCGGCGTGATCGTGTTTGCTCCGATGCTGTTCAAAAAGGAACTGTCGCGGGTGATAACGATACCGCTTACGCTCGCATTCCTCCTGTTTTACGGCTCAGGTGCCGTACTGCTGATGAACACCGCTCACCAGGGTGGGCGACTTGTGCACGAGTTTGGAGTTCGAGCAGTTGTGTCATCCACGGCTCAGAATTCGCAGGGAACGGTTCCCGCAAAGTCCAAGAAGGACGACGATGACGATTAAAACCACCAAGGAGATACCAATGAAGAAAGCAATTATACTCATGGCCGCCCTGATCTTTTCCGCCGTTTCATTCGGTTGCGGAGGCACCTCCGAGAAAAAGGAAACCAAATCGCCGACGGCAATTTCCAATACCAATACGGTGCCATCCAACGCCAATTCGTCCGTTGCCGCAAACGACCGAGATGCCGATGACATGAAAGGAAATACCGCGGGCGCATCCAATTCCAAGTCCAAGACCGGCGATGCGGACGACCAGCGGCCTTCAAATAGGACCGCAAGCACCAATCGGCCGGTCAAACGCGGCGATGCAGATGACCGCGGCAAAAATGACTCTGACGGTGATGACGACGACCGCTAAGTGGCGGTCAACGCGGATCACTCTCGGTCTCGGAGAATTCTCCGAGGCCATTTTTTATCCGATCTGTACCGACAACATCGAGATCGACCCGCCGTCAAAGCCCTCTACGGGGAACGTGACGGCATCGTCGGCGTTTTGCGTCGCCAGAACGTAAAGCAGCGGCAAAAAGTGGTCAGGTGTCGGTGACGAGAGCATTGCGTCTTCGCCCAAGGACGTGTAATCGGCCAGCGGAGCGTGGTCGCCCGCCAACATCAGTTCGCGAGCTCGGGCCTCAAATCTTACGGCCCAGCCGTACGGCTCAATGTCGCTCTTGCCCCATGAAAAGGCACGCAAGTTGTGCACCAGATTGCCGCTGCCTGCGATCAGTACTCCCTCGTTACGAAGCGGTGCGAGCCGTTTGCCCAGTTCGTAATGCCACGCGGACGGCTGTCGGGCGTCGATCGAAAGCTGTACGACCGGCACATCCGCCTCGGGAAAAACGTGGCACAACACCGACCACGTGCCGTGATCGAGCCCCCAGCCGCCGTCATCCATCGTGATCGGCCCGAGCAACTTGCCGACACGGGCGGCTAACTCCGGTGAGCCCGGGGCCGGATATTGGACCTCGTACAACTCCTGCGGAAACCCGCCGAAATCATGAATGGTTCGCGGCAACGTTTCGGCTGTCACCGCCACGCCGGGTATGTACCAATGAGCGGAAACGCACAGGACAGCCTTCGGTTTCGGTACCGATCGGCCGATCGCCGCCCAAGCGTCGGTGTACGTATTGGCCGAAACGGCATTCATCGGGTTGCCGTGACCGAAAAATATTGCGGGCATCGTGTCTGACATACCCCTAATTATCACACACGATCGCTGATATTGGCCGATTTCAGATCTCTAGTGCACCGCGACGGAACTATGATATCGTGTTGACTAATGCTCGATCATTTGGCTCAATTCCGGACGGCCTCGAAACTCGCGGGGCGTTTTGCTGTAGTGTCGCTTGCGGCGATCATGTTAACTCTCGTTTTGTCGATACCGGCCAGTGCACAGCAAACCGATCCGCCGGCGACGATCGTCCAGCCCGGTGCTCCCGGCCAGCCTACGCGTGTCCTGCCGCCGACCACTCGTGCGGTTCTGCCGCCGCGTTCGCCAAAGGACGTCGAATTTATGTGGGGAATGATCATGCACCACGCTCAGGCGGTCGAAATGACCGCTCTGATCGAGGCAAGAACTGTTAATAAGGAACTTAGATTGCTCGGAGCGCGTATTAGCCATACACAAGCTGAGGAGATCGGCTTTATGAAACGATGGCTCGAGCGGCGCGGCGAGGTCGTCGATCTTGAAATGGGCGATATGTCCGAAATGTCAATGGGCGAAGGCTCGACTGTTACGTTGATGCCCGGTATGCTCACGGCAAAGCAAATGAAAGCGCTGAAATTGGCCAAGGGAGCCGAATTTGACCGTCTCTTTCTGGCCGGTATGATCCAGCATCACCGGGGAGCCTTGCAAATGGTAAAGGAGCTTTTTGACACCGCCGGTGCCGGGCAGGACGCTGAGATATTTAATTTCGCGACCGATGTCGATAGTGGCCAGCGGGCAGAGATCAGGATCATGGAGACAATGTTGGAGGGAATAAAGTAAGGGGAAATGATGAAACGAATATACAGCTTCACTTTCAATTTGGTAATGGCAGCGGCCATTATCTGTTCGGGCCTCGCGACGGCCGCGATGGCACAAGCGGCACTCGAAAAGGCTCCGCCCCTGCCGGCGGGCATGACCGGCTCAAATGCCAACGACCCGCGCTCCAAGCTGAAGCCCGGACTCTTTGACGCCGGCGAAGCGTCATTCGGGATGAAACACTTGCTGCTACTGCAAAAGCCGGAAGCGTTCCAACTAGGGATCGACCCGAACAGCCCGAAGGTCGAAAAAGCCCTCGGTGCGCTCGGGATCGGCAATCCGGCGATGATCCCGGCTCCGATGAAGATGCCGGTGGCCGGACTTGCACTTGCCAATTCGGATATCGCGTTTCAGGGCAATCACCTGTTCCTCGGCAACTTTTACGGCATCAACATTTACGACATCGCCGAACCGTCAAAGGCCAAGTTGCTGACGTCATTGATCTGCCCGGGCGGGCAGGGCGACGTGTCGGTCCATAAGAATCTGCTCTTTATGTCGGTCGAGATGCCTAATGGCAGACTTGATTGCGGCGAACAGGCATTTCCGCCCAACCCGCCGCCGGCGGCCGGACAACAAGGCGGCGGACTGCCCGCGGCCCAGAAAGACCGCTTTCGCGGCGTTCGCATTTTCGACATTTCGGACATCAGCCGCCCCAAACAGGTCGGCGCCGTCCAGACCTGCCGCGGTTCGCACACGCATTCGCTGGTCGTTGACCCCAAAGATAAGGACAACGTCTACATTTACGTTTCAGGAACATCTTTCGTCCGCCAGGGCGAGGAACTTGCCGGATGCTCCGGCGGAATGCCCGACAAAAACCCGGATACCGCGCTGTTTCGCATCGAGGTGATCAAGGTTCCACTGGCTGCACCGCAGGACGCCAAAGTGGTGTCGAGCCCGCGCATCTTTTCGGACCCGAAGACCGGCGTGATCAACGCGCTCAACAATGGCGGTTCGCACGAGGGCAAAGGAGCTCCTGAGCCCAGCGACCAGTGCCACGACATCACCGTCTATTCGGCGATCGGACTTGCGGCCGGTGCTTGCTCAGGCAACGGTATCCTGCTCGATATCCGCGACCCCGCCAACCCGAAACGTGTCGACGCTGTCAACGATACCAACTACGCGTACTGGCACTCGGCTTCGTTCTCGAACGACGGAAAAAAGGTCGTGTTCACCGATGAATGGGGCGGCGGAATGGGAGCGCGCTGCCGTGAGACCGACCCGAACAAATGGGGAGCCAATGCGATCTTTCGCTTGTCGAACAACAAGCTGAGCTTTGCCAATTATTACAAAATGCCGGCGGCCCAGGGCGACAGCGAAAATTGCGTCGCTCATAACGGCTCGCTCGTTCCGATCCCCGGACGCGACGTCAAGGTCCAGGCTTGGTATCAGGGTGGTGTGTCGATAATGGACTTTACGGACGCCGATAAGCCGGTCGAGATCGCGTATTTTGACCGCGGCCCGATCGACCCCAATATGCTGATACTCGGCGGTTCATGGTCGGCGTACTGGTACAACGGCCGGATCTATTCGTCCGAGATCGCCCGCGGCCTCGACATTTTCGAACTGACGCCGACGGCAAATCTCACCCAAAATGAGATCGACGCCGCAAAATCGGTCCAGGTGGCCGAGCTCAACGTTCAGAATCAGCAGCGTATCGAGTGGCCGCGTAAGTTGGTCGTCGCCAAAGCATATGTCGATCAGCTCGAGCGTTCGCAAGGGATGGCTGCCGACCGTGTAGCAGCGGTCCGACAGGCGATCGAGAAGGCTGAGAGTTCGAATCTGGACAAAAAGTCCTTGGGTGAGCTCAAGAGTCAGGCCGGAGCGATCGAGAAGATGTCCGGCAACGCCAAGAGCTCGACGGACGCCGAGCGTATGCAGGCACTGGCTGACATCCTCAAACAACCGGTTCGCTAAACCGCTATTTCTTTAGCAGTTCGCGGATCCTCTTAAAAAGCAGCGGCAGCATGAGCGAAGTTTTGATCATGCTGCCGCTCGCAAATTTACTCGCAAAACCACGAAAGGTCTCGACGGCGGTCGGTGTGTACGGCAGCCACCACGCATCCGGCAGGATCGCGATGCGGTTGGTGTGAATGTGCTGGCCCTGAACCAGTTCCATCAGGCCTTCACGTCCGTGCGTACGGCCGCGGCCGCTGTTCTTGAAGCCGCCCCAGGGCGTCTGTCCGATCCCGTGCGTGTAGAGATGTTCGTTGATACAGACAGTGCCGGCCTCGATCCGCTCGGCGACGCGGCGGCCTTTGGCGTAATCGCGTGTCCAGACGCTCGCCGTCAGGCCAAACTCGGTGTCATTGGCCAGCCGGACTGCCTCTTCCTCGGTCGAAAATGTCGCGATCGGCAGCGTCGGCCCGAACGTCTCTTCACGCATCGCCCGCATATCGTTGTGGGCGTTGGTAATTACAGTCGGCTCGTAAAAAAGCCCCTCGAGGCCGGGATTTCGGCGTCCGCCGGTCTCGATCCGAGCGCCGTCGGCCCGGAATGCGGCGACGTGATCCTCGACGATCTTCAACTGCCGCTCGGACGACATCGCTCCGATCGACGTTGTTTCTTTATCGCCGGTGTCCTGCTTTAGCTCGAGCGTTTTCTGTATTATCTTTTGCGTCAGCGCGTCGGCGACGCTCTCATGGACGTAGAGCCGCTCGACGGCGGCGCAGTTCTGCCCGGAATTGCAAAATGCCCCCCAAACAGCCGCACGGGCCGCGAGTTCGAGATTTGCGTCCTCAAATACTATCATTGGATCCTTGCCGCCGAGTTCGAGGACGACCGAGGTCAGATCCTTAGCGGCAGCGGCGGCGATCTTCTTGCCGGTCGCGACCGAGCCGGTGAACATTATCTTGTCCGGACCGGCCTCGACGAGCGCCGCTCCGGTCGATCCGTCACCCGAAATGACCTGCACCGCATCGGCGGGAAAGCCGGCCTTTTCAAATACTTCGGCGATCTTGAGCCCGGTCATCGGGGTCAGTTCAGACGGCTTAATAATGACCGTATTTCCGGCCATCAGGGCCATGACGGCCTCGCCTAACGGGATCGAAAAAGGGTAGTTCCAGGCCGGGATGATCCCGACGACACCGAGCGGGTGGTAGACGACCCGCGACGATCGGCCGAGCAGTTTGAAGAGGCCGATGTCGATCTTTGCCGGCCGCAGCATCCGCTCGGACCTGCGGGCAAAGTGCTGCATCAGGTCGAGCACCGGTGCGACCTCAAAGGCGATCGCTTCGCCAAAGGGTTTGCCTGATTCGCTTGAGATCAGGTGAGCGATCTCGTCAACCTCGGCGAGGATCACCTCGCGGGCAGCCATCACAAGGCGTTTTCGCTCGGCGAACGAGGTCTGTTTCCAGCTTTGAAAGGCCGTCCGTGACCGCCGGAGTGCAGCGGCCGTGTCTTCGGCCGATGCGATCGGCACGCGCCCGACCTCGTCGCCCGTTGCCGGGTTATACGAAACGATCTCGTCCGCCTTTGTAGTTACCACACCATTCATTAAGTCATCGTTCGGCCCGTCTGCGGTCATTCGCGGCAAAGGTCAAACCAACATCTTTTCGACGGCGGCGTAAGCCGCGTCGATCGCATCGGGCAATCTATCGGGCTCGGTGCCGCCGCCCTCGGCCATGTCGGGTTTGCCTCCGCCGCGGCCGCCGACCACGGGTGCGATCTCACGGATGATGTCGCCGGCCTTGACCCTCGCCGTCAGGTCATCCGAAACGCGGACGATGATGCCGACCTTGCCCTCATCCTTGCGGCCGAGCACGACGACGCCGCTCTTAAGCCGGGCGAGCAACGTGTCGGAAAGCTGCCGAGTGCCGCCGGCGTCGAGGCCGTCGACGATCTTGGCCAAAACCTTAACGCCGGCAATATCGCGGGCCTCGTCACCGCCGGCATCGCCGCCGCCGACCGAGCCGGTCGCGATCTTGAGCTTAAGGTCGTCCATTTCCTTTCGGGTCTTTTTGAGTTCGTCCTGCAGACGGGCAATAGCGTTTGGCAGATTGTCGCGTTGGGTATTGAGCACGCCGAGCGATGCGTTGATCAGCTCCTCGTCATCGCGAAAACGCTCAAAGGC
>JAIBCA010000023.1 GCA_019694345.1 Pyrinomonadaceae bacterium
GCGAAGATACCAAGACGGACAAGCCCGCCGTGACCGAGCCGCCGCCTGTACAACGTCGGCCGCCGGTCCAGCCGCCCACCGTCAAACCCGATCCGCCGTCGGACAAACCCGAGGGCACCAGACGAAAGGGCAAGAAAGGTGACGGATAACAGATAATGGGGCTGCTCCCAACGAGCAGCCCCATTTACTCTATGCACCGTTGCGTTGAATACTAGATCCCAAAAACCACAACGATCGCAAAGTCCAAAGATCAAAGATCCGCGATCGTCAAAACAATTCAAAGTATCTTTCGATTTGTGACAACGGTCACTTACGCGATTGCGAAAAAGGTCCTTTAATCAGTTATCGACGCAAGTTCCGGGTACCACCCCGGAAGACAAGTTAACGATCGGCGCACGTGTTTGTTTGAAAACGATTTAGCCGACGGCCCCGAACTCCCGAACCGCTCTTCTCCCTTATGGGAAGAACTCCTTCGCCAGTTTCCCAGCCGTCAAAATTTAACAAGATCAAACGATCTAAGGAGCACCCCCAATGTTTCTGAGTACGTCCACGTATCCGGAAAAGCGTATCAGGCCTCTCTGCGGAGCGGCTGCGCTTGTTTTCGCAATGCTTATCGTGGGGGGAATATTCGCACGCAACGGCTGGTTTCCGGCGACCGACGCTCTGTCGGGAAAGAGGACCGGCTGGTTTGGCAAGGCATTGCCAAAGAATGCTTCGAGCAGTTGGAACCCGTTCGCGGCACCGCTTCCGACGCCGACTCCGCAGCTTTCGAAAGAGAACATCTATGCGGGATCAAGGCTCTTGGCCGTTGTCGATGCCAATGCGAACGAGACGCCGCCGGCGGACCTTGCGGTTTGGCGACCGTCAAGCGGGACCTGGTACGTTTACAACCTCGTAACCTCGGCCTGGACATCTTACGCGTGGGGCAACAGCACCGACACGCCCGTCCAGGGTGATTTTGATGGCGACGGCAAGACCGACTTTGCCGTGTTCAGGCCTTCGACCAACGTCTGGTGGATCGCGACCTCCGGCAACAGCAGCTATTACAATGTGACTTTCGGAGCCAGCGGCGACACACCCGCGGTTGCCGACTTCGACGGTGACGGCAGGACGGACGTTGCGGTCTTCCGGCCTTCGACAGGAGTCTGGTACATCTCCAGATCATCCGACAGCGGAACGACGACAGTGACCTACGGCGTTAGCTCCGACATCCCGACTCCGAGAGACTATGACGGCGACGGCAGAGCCGACATCAGCGTCTGGCGGCCCTCTACCACTTCTTTCTATACACTCCGAAGCTCCGACACGACCACACAGAAGGTGACTTTCGGCAACGATGGCGACACGCCGGTCTCAGCCGATTTCGACGGCGACGGCAAGGCCAACTACGCCGTCCGGCACAATGCCGGTTGGATCATCATGAACGACTCGTGGACCTCGACCACGACGACCACTCCGACCGGTGACGCCGCCACAGACATCCCCGTCGCAAACGATTTCGACGGCGACGGCAACGTCGATATCGCCGTCTGGCGGGACTCGAACGGCCACTGGTACATCCGCAAGTCAGGCTCATCAAACGCCCTCCGCGAAGAAGCCTGGGGCACATCAGGCGACAAACCCGTCCCCGCGTTGTGGCGGCGGTAGAGGCGTTTATGCGAATTGACAAGCGCCCGATATGTTCCTTTTGCTTAGGACCCAAATGGTGAAGAAATGAAAAAGCACAACAATCCCAAACTTTACTCAATCTTCGGTTCATTCGTCATCTCATTGGCGATGCTCCTTTTGGCAGAAGCGCCGGGAGTTGCCCAAAGCAGCCCGCAGATGGCAAACCAGCCTGGAAATCCGGCAGGGTCCTACCGGCTTGGTGATTTGGACACCATAAACCTATTCAGCGGCAATGTGAATATTAGCCTGCCACTCGTGGGCCTGAATGGACGAGGACAGTCAGGTGGCGCCGTTTCAATGACGATCGACAATCAGTGGAGGCTTGACGAGCTATCGGCATATCAGTTCAAACTCAGCAATCATTTAGCCGACAGTCTAGTCGCGGTTGGGCATGTGAGGGTTGCCAGCACACTTGTATCGACAAATGAGCCTTGCCTGGAAGACCCGATTCACTGGTATATTTATGGTCTGCGAATTATTGTCGTCGGCCCGGACGGCACTGAAACGACACTTGTCGATCCTGTCACAAAGGGCGTTCAATTTCAGCAATGCGGGTATGTTGCCTACAATTATGGGACGACGTTTCAGAGTACAGACGGTTCATTCACGACGTTTGTCTCCGATTCGAACGTAACAGGTTTCAACGGCGAGCCGCTCTTGGGTGTGGGGGCAACCGGCTATTTGTACACCGGTGATGGCGGAAAAGCACGAATTCAGGACGGTAAGTTCATTTGGCGTATCGATCGCAATGGTAACAAGACTGAATTCACTTATGACTCATCCATTGGTTTTCCAGACAGTTACCCACGGGCAACTCAGATAATAGATTCCAATGGCAGGGAGATCAGTATTCAATATGATGTTACCGAGTCATCGCCCTACGGCCTATGCAACAAAATCACCTACAAGGGTTCCGAAGGTGAAACTCGGGTGATCCGCGTCAGCTTAGGAGCGCAAATACGATCGGCCAAATCCGGAACAGATGACGAATTCGATCTGGCTGAAGAGTTGATTACGACAGATCCTGCAGACTCGCCACAAGTAAGCGGGACGCTCCACGATTGGAGCAAACTCCCCAAAGCCGTTTGGTTGCCAGACGGCCGCAGCTACGAATTCAAATACAATAGCAATGGCAGGATAGCAGAGGTCAAACTTCCCACCGGCGGACGTTTGGAATACGATTTCTATCCATCGGTTCAGGCGTTTCCCAATAACTTCGACTATCTTTACAATCGGGTCAAAGAAAAGCGCATTTACGACGAGAACGACAGCTTGCAGAATCGAACTACCTTTATCTTTGATCTGGGAAGTTTCGGACAAGCTGGAACGCGCACTACCGTCAGTCAGTATGATTCTGGAAATGCACTGCTCACAAAAACTCTGCATTATTTTTTGGGTCAGCCCAACAGTAGTTCATTTCCATGGGCAGACACCGCCGGACGAGAGATCAAAACAGAGAGTCTGGCGTCTGACGGTTCAACCGTGCTGCGCCGAGTCGAGACAACATGGCAATTTCGACGGTCGCCCGCTTGCTTTGTAGATGTGCCTGTCTACAATCCCTGCAACCTCCCGAATTACTCAGGGTTTCCTGTCGTTGCTCCAATTGCCGCCGAAACGATAACTACGCTTGTCGACACGAATCAGGTAAGCAAGGTGACCCTGATTGACCCGTCAACTCAATCGCTTGCTTTGGACGGGAATCTGAATCCGACGGATGTTTGGTATTACGATTACGGTTCCGGACAGCCCGGCAGCTTTCTGCGAAGGGAGCATACCGAATACGTTTCCGACTCCAATTACGTTGCCCGTTATATGCGAACTTTGCCGTCGCAAAAATGGATCTCGTCAGACTCGGCCGGAAACAGCAAGGCTTCTTTAACGATGTTTGAATATGACAACTATTCAACAAATTCGACACACGCTGGCTTGCTTTCAAGGAGCAATGTGTTCGGACATGACTCAACAAGTTTTGGGACGGGCTTTGCTTATAGGGGCAATCTGACTGCTGTAACTGCGTATGCGAATGCAGCAGCACAGACCGGAGCGGTCACATCTTACAGTCAGTACGATATTCTCGGCAATGTCGTAAAGACCATCGACGCGAATGGCAACGCTTCAACGATCAGCTATTCCGACAACTTCGGTTCGCCCGACAGCGATGCCACAACAAACAGCACTCCGTCGCAGATAAGCGGTTACAACACTTTTGCGTTTCCGACCAGCTCTACAAATCCAATGAACTGGACGGCCTACGTTCAGTACGATTACTTCACTGGCCAGCCAGTCAACTCGCAAGACATCAACGGCGTCATCTCAAAATCCATCTACAACGATACCTTAGATCGACCAACTCAAAGCGTCTCTGCCGTTGGAACAGCCCTTGAGAGTCAAACAACAATTGCCTATGACGACACAAATCGAAAGGTAACGAAGACAAGTGACTTGAATATTCTAAATGACAATCTCGTAAAGTCGGAAAGCTTCTACGACGGTCTTGGACGAACGACGGAAAGCCGATCATACGAAGCAGACGGAGACTATCGCGCCGTTCAAACTCAATACGACGCCTTGAGCCGTCCGTACAAACAATCGAATCCTTTCCGACCGACCGAGATTGATGGTAGCCATCCTATACTTTGGACGACAAGCGCATTCGACTCCCTTGGAAGAATGATAAGCGTTACGACACCGGATTCTGCCGTAGTCCAAACAAGCTATTCCGGCACCGCGACAACCGTGACGGATCAGGCTGGCAAGGTCAGACGTTCGATAACAAACGGTATTGGTCAACTGACTCGCGTTGATGAACCGAACGCAACCAATCAGCTTGACGTTGGCGGCAGTCCGTATCAGCCGACGAGTTATACTTACGATGTGCTGAACAATCTTTTGACAGTGACACGGGCAAGCAGCTCAACAGGACAATGCGGAGGTTTGTCTTCGTGTTCGCAGACGAGAACTTTTGCTTACAACTCGCTCTCAAGACTGACGAGCTCAACGAATCCTGAAAGCGGCACGATCAGCTACGGATACGATTCAAATGGGAATTTGACGCAGAAAGACGATGCAAGAGGCGTTCGAACAGCGTTTGTTTACGACGTGCTCAATCGTGTAACGAACCGAAACTACACTACGCCGAATGGTACACCATCAAATTATCAGGCGACGCCAAACGTGACCTACACCTACGACGATACGAATATCTCAAATTCGAAGGGACGGCTGACAAAGGTATATACTTCGGTTTCGACAACGGAATACACCAGTTTCGACATCTTAGGAAGAGTGACGGGACACAAGCAAACAACCGACGGTGGTGATCCGAATGGCTATTCGACGGGTTACATGTACAATCTTTCGGGGGCATTGATCGAGGAAACTTATCCGTCTGGGCGTGTCGTCAAGAACGAATTGGATGCAAGTGGACAACTATCTCAGGTCTCAAGCAAAGAAAATTCATCCGCAATATTCAAGACTTACGTCAATGACTTTACGTACAATGCAGCCGGAGCAATATCGAGCCTAAGACTCGGAAATGGAAGATTTGAATCAACGCAGTTCAATAACCGCTTGCAACCAACTCAGATCGCATTGGGTTCTTCGGTCGGCAACGCTGGGCTGTTAAAGATCGATTACGCCTACAATTCGTCGGGCAACAACGACAACAACGGAAACGTACTTTCGCAAACGATCACAGTTCCCGGCCTAAGCCATCCGTTTCTTCAGGCTTATACTTACGACGAGCTCAATCGATTGAGGTCAGCGACGGAAACAAACTATTCAACTCAAACATGGAAGCAGACATTCACATTCGACCGCTATGGTAATCGACGCTTTGACGAGGCGAACACGACAATGCCGGCTTCTTTCTCAAATCAGGCTGTGACGAACCCGACGATCAGCACGACAAATAACCGGCTGACATCGAGCGGTTGGACGTACGATTCGAGCGGTAACACAACTGCTGATCCAAACGGACGGACGTTCATCTATGACGCAGAAAATAAGCAAGTCGAAGTCAAGAATTCCTCAAGCGTGACTATTGGACAATATTCCTACGACGGAGATGGCCGTCGCGTTAAGAAATATGTCCCAAGCACCGGCGAAACAACTATTTTCGTTTACGACGCGGCTGGCAAACAAATAGCCGAATACTCGACGATAGTCGCTGCCTCATCGAGCGCTAAGGTTTCATATTTGACCAACGATCATCTCGGCTCCCCGCGAATCAACACAGACGTTACCGGAACTGTCACTTCCCGCCACGACTATCATCCCTTCGGTGAGGAAATAACTTCTAGTCGTTCTTCGCACACGGAATACACGCCCGATGCTGTTCGCAAACAATTTACCGGCTATGAGCGGGATAATGAAACCGACCTCGATTTCGCTCAGGCCCGTTACATGGTGTCTACACTCGGAAGATTCTCAAGTGCCGACTCGAGCTACTTCAGAAGCCTAATTGAGCCTCAGACGTGGAACAAGTATTCCTATGCATTTAACTCACCTTTGAGATTTGTCGATAGCGATGGAAATTGGCCGACCGAAATTCACGACCTGATAATTCGACTCGCATTTCCAGGACTAACTGAAAAGCAGCTGAAAGAGATTCAACAAGGTAGCTGGGACGTAGACTTTCCGAAAACCGTATTAGCGCGATATGCAAACCAGCACGGGATGTGTAAACCGGGTCAAGGTGAGTTTGAATGCGCCATGAATGTGATTCGGGCATCGGATGAAAATTTGGCCAAAGCAGAGAAACGCGCTCGCAACCCCGAGAATATCGATCTAATTTCACTCTATTTCTTTGGTCGAGGGCTGCACACACTTCAAGATATGGGTTCTCCCGCCCATATGTTTGCGGTTTTCGATGACAGGAACTTTTTGTTATGTGTCTCCAGCTTATTAACAAATCCACTTGCTTGCGTTCTTTACGAAATGGAACGACGGGATCATGATGAAAAGGAGTCGGTAATAACCCTGAATCAACTAAACGAACAAATCAAACTCAGTCGTTCACAGTTTCTTAATATTTATGGCCCGACTGCTTATCAGCGAGCCGTAGGATTGTTTGAAAATGCGCAGTATTCTTTCGATGGGCCAATCGACGGGCGAAGAATGCCCCAAACGGATCTAGGAATAGTGACAGTTCATACTGATGGGCGTGAAGAATATAAAGGGCCACTCAAAAAACTGGATAATTAGCTTGGCAATGTAATGAAAAAATGCGTAATTCCAATAGCCTATCTCACATTAGTAACATTGGCATATTGCTTTGACATATTGCCACTATTCAGTGTGCTTACCGTTCCATGGAGTTTGCCATTGATGGCTCTTGGTGGCTTGATTCGATTATTCACTCCTGACGCGGAGATGATGATCGTCTGTGCTAAGTTCATGGGCTCGTTCCTAAACGTGATTGTCTATTCAATCTACGTTAGACGAAAGGAGCTTTGAGATTCCGTGCTGAGCCTTTGATGTCTCGACGAACGGGGGCGTCTACGAAGTTACCCATGATGTCAAGCGCACTTCGATCGGCACACGGTTGAAGGTGTGAGATTGGGTTGGTTGACTGGGTTTCGGACAATAGAACAGTCCTGCCTCCTTTTGTTCTTTGGCTAACGTTCTTTCAATCCTGCAATAGACCGGGGCGGACCTGAGTCCACAAAGACGGTTTCTCGAGGCATCGGGTTGGGATCGGTGTCGACAGACAGAAACTCGCTCATTGACAGCCGAAACCGTTCTGACGTTGTACATCGGAGTTGATCTAGAACCGCAACCGCCCGCGGTGTAAACCTCCCAAGATTGTTACCAGTCTAAACTGGAGTTTTCGGGTTAATGAGAACTTGGTCGTTTGATGCTCTGGGAGGCATGCCTCCCAGCGAATCGTGCGGTCGGTGGTGGTTGTAGATTTCCAGCCACCGCTCCGTCGGCAATCTACAAGACCCGCGCTAATGACTTCACCTGCAACGCCGCCGGTGCGTTCCATCAGTTGATCTTGGATCTTTGACCTTTGAACTTAGAGATCTTCGGGCGACTGCGGCGATGAGGACGACGGTCTGGATGAGCCGCGACGAGGACGTTGAACTGGATATGGGTGGACGAGAACGACGATCCGGCCCGTGGGCGAGCGGCGAAAAATGCCCGGCGGAGAACTGTCTCAAACTGGCAAAACTACTGTCTCAAACTTAGGGCTTCACTGTCGCAAACCGGCAGAATTACTGTCTCAAACCCCCATTTTTGCTGTTTGAAGTAGAAAGATCGGTGTTTTTGACAAAAAACACGATCTTTCAAATATCGCGCGCACTTTTTCGCGCTCAAAAACGTTCCAAAACGCGCCTCGCCCGACCGTCTTTCCCGATACACGAGCCGCTCCGAACCGGTCCGCTAATTTTGATCTATTTAAGAAATTCGCCGAGGTAATACGGCAGCATCTTACGCCACCACGGCCAGTCGTGAGCCACGTCGTGGCCCCACAGTTCGAGGCGGTGCGGGATCCCCTTCGAATGCAGCACGCGCGAAAGGTCGCGGCTCCGGTCCGGCGCCTCGTAGTTGCCCTGGCCCGTGACGATTACGATCGAATCGGCCTTGCGCATTCGCGGCAGATGATAATCGTCGTTGAGATTCTTGAGGTACATCATCGGGTTGTTAAAGTAGACGTTGTCGTCGTAATGATGCTCAAGATAATTATAGATATCATAGCTGCCGCTCATCGCGATCGTCCCGCGAAACGCGTCTGAGTGCTTGAAGTAGGTATTGGCCGCGAGCAGTGCCCCGAGGCTCGCTCCCGTGGTCAGCGGACGCGCGTCCTGGCCGCATTCGTTGCGGATCAGCGGCAGCACCTCGTCGGTGATGTACTTGTCGTAACGCGAGAGCATCTCGACCTTCCACGCCGGGTGCGACTCTTTGTTGAGCAGGCTGTATTTGTTGACCGAGTTGATCGAATACGCACGGATCAGCCCCGCTTCGATAAAGTCCTTGATCGCGTCGATCAGGTGAAACCGCTCGTATTCCAGATAATCGGCCGCAGCCGTCGGAAACATAAGCAGCGGATAGCCCGCGTGCCCGTAGGCCACGAGCGGCATATCCATATTCAGATTGTGGCTGTACCACGAGGTTATATCACGTCGCATAATTACAATTTGGTCGGAACACTCCGAATATGTGAGGTTAAAAGAAAACGGCGTGTTCCGCAAGTTTTGGCATCGAAGCCGCCCGGTGCACGGGCCAAACGTCAGGCCGCCGCGGCCCCGGTCGTAACGCCGAAAACGTCACGAAAATTCGCCTCGATCCGGTCCTCGACCTCGGCCATATCGACATCGCGGCCAAGGAGCTTGTCCATCGACGTCACCGGTTCGCCCTCGCAGGCGATGATCCAGTTGTAATAGCTGAGGTCGGTGTTGACGTTCAAAGCAAACCCATGCGTCGTGACCCAGCGTTTGATGTGAACGCCGATCGCCGCGACCTTTCCGTCCGCAGTGTGAACGCCGGTCAGGCCCTCGATCCGAAATGCGTCGATGCCAAAATCGGCCATCGTTCGGATCAGCACTTCTTCGATATCGCGGACGTATTTGTGCACGTCCTCGCGGTCCGGCGAGAGGCTGACTATCGGATAGCCGACCAGCTGGCCGAGCCCGTGATAGGTAACCTTGCCGCCGCGGTTTATCTCAAAGACCTCGACGCCCAGCGACCGCAAAACCTCGGCCGTGGCGAGCACGCCGCCGTCCTTCGAACGCCGCCCGAGCGTGAACGTGTGTGGATGTTCGAGCAGCAGCAGATAATCGGTCCGGCGTTCGGCGATGACCGCGGCTTCGAGCTGTTTTTGCAGCTCAAGCGACTCGGCATAGCCAACCCGGCCGAGCCTTCTGACCTCTAAATACCGCTGATGCATTGCATCTATGATAAAATTTTCGAGACCATTTGAACAGGAAGAACAGATTATGAGGCATCTCAAAGCGGCCGTGTTGGCGATAGTTTCACTTGCGGTATTTGCCGGGGCGGCCGATGCCCAGAAAAAGCCGGTCAAAAAGCCGGTGGCCAAAAAGCCGACGGCCGCTAAGGTGACTGTGCCGCCTCTCGATGTCCGTGCGGCCCGCGAAAAGGTCGATGTCCAGCTCGCCAATGTTACGCGCTTTATCGATGTGCTCGGGCCGATCGCACAGGGCATCGAGGACCTCGACGCCTCGGCCAAGACCAAGCGCCTGCCGAAAGCGACGCTCGACCAGAACGAGGTCAATAAGCAAAAGGTCATCGCCGCGATCCGCAACCTTCGCGACGCGCTTGCGACGCTCGAGTCTGAGTTTCGTACCAAACCCGTACTCGCCAAATACCTGCCGAGCGTACAGGGCATCACCGATCTCGGGTCGCAGTCAGAGGATTCGGCCATCGCCGGCCGCTTCGTCGCCGCCAAAGACCCCTTACGCGACGCCGCGCAAAAACTCACCGACACCCTCGCCGTCCTGCCGAAGTAGGCGGCCCGTCGTACCGGTCGTCCGAACTGCGCTCCGGCAGCCTATTTTTGCGGCCGCTCCATCGCGCCGTCCATTCGCGATTTACGATCCACGATCCACGACATTACTTCGAAAATGAAAACACGGGGAGAGGTCCTGATATTTGGATCTTTCCTGAGGTGTATTTGGCCACTCCGTTCTTGTCCTCGACAAAAATGACCCCGCTCAGAAAGATCGT